>JANORE010000112.1:0-12924 GCA_031415155.1 Akkermansiaceae bacterium
TCTCCTAATTTCTCCTAATTTCTCCTAATTTCTCCTAATTTCTCCTAATTTCTCCTCAACAAAGGGACGGGCCTTTAATCAGACTTTCTGCGTGACATCTTACCCCAGCCTCGGTAGTTCTCTTTTATGAGAAAAGCGCGATGGCTGGCGGAGTGGCGGAAGTCGGCTGGGAAACCAGTCCTCTACCACGTGATTTCTCGCGTGGTGGATCGGCGGTTTGTGTTGGGGACAGAGGAGAAGGAGAAATTCCGGACCTTGATGCGCATGCAGGAGAATTTCACGGGATGCCGGGCGATTTCTTACTGCCTAATGGACAATCACTTCCATCTTTTGCTGGAGGTTCCTCCGATGGCGGATGGTGGGTTTTCGGATGAGGAACTGCTGAAGCGCTTATCGGCGATTTACGGCGAGGCTTTCGTGGCCGGTGTGGCAAAGGAATTGGCGGAGGCCAGAACGACGGTTTACACGAGCGAAGGCGGCATGGGCGAAGCGGTGGAAGCGATCCACAAGCGTTTCACCTACCGCATGCAGGATTTGGGCGAGTTCATGAAAGGACTGCTACAACGATTTACCCAGTGGTTCAACCGCGCGCATTCTCGCTCGGGGACACTGTGGGAGGACCGGTTCAAGAGCGTGATCGTGGAAGATGGCGTGGCGGCGCGGACGATTTCCGCCTACATCGACCTAAACCCGGTACGCGCCGGTATGGTCCAGGATCCGGCTGACTATCGATGGAACAGCTATGGGGAAGCCGTTGGCGGTGGAAAGAAGGGAAATGGCAAAAAAGCGCGGGAAGGCTTGGTGCGGGCGTATTTCTGCGATCAGGGCGTTGGGTATGATTCTGCAAAATGGGAGGAAGTATCCCGTTTATACCGACGGTTGATGGGTCTAGCGATGGTTAGAAAACCCGGGCGGGCCGAGGTTTCCCAAATTTCAAAAAGCCTCGGCCAAACGACGAAGAACACGGCGCAGCTTCTGGAAAGCGAGGACAACGAAACCGCTCTGAAGGATTTGGGAATGGCGAAGATGTTGCGTTTCCGAATCCGGTATTTTACGGACGGCGCGGTGATCGGCAGCAAGGAGTTCGTGAACGACGCTTTTGCGAGTGCCAGGGAGCGATTTGGGGCGAAGCGCAAGGACGGAGCGAGGAAGCTGAAAGGAGACGCCGCTCAGGCGAAGGACGCCTTGTGGAGCCTGAGGGATCTGCGGAAGGGAATCGCTTGAACGGAGAGAAGTCGTATGATTTGGGTAGAAAAAACTTATCAGAAACCTTACTCTCGCGTAAAATACTCTCCAAACTCGATCTTCTTCTTGCTTGACGTTGCCCACCGCTTGGAGACGGCCGGCCTCGACTACATGCCGCCCGGGAAGCAATCCTTCACCAATCCCGCTTCAATGTCATCCACCACGAAAGCCTGATCAAAGTCGATTTCATGATCCGCAAGCGCGAAGACTACCGTTTGGTCGAGTTTGAGCGCCGCCAACGGATTGAGATTGAGGGAAGTCTCCTCTGGATCGTCAGCGATCCGATGTCGAAAACCTACTCGCCACCGGAGCCGACATGGAATACCTAAAGACATGGTCTCAAAAATTGAACATGACCGCTATGCTGACACGGGTTTCTCCCTAGCCGACACTCGCCCGAGCTGAACGCCTTCCTCTTCAAGCAAATGATGCGGAAGAGCGGTTCCGAATGCCTCATCATCGGCTGCAAAATGACGGACTCCGCCCGCCAACTCGTCTGATCAGCCATTCCCGAGAATGTCTCGCCGAAGTTGACCGTAGAGCTTTTTGCTTACAGCGCTTCCATTTATTGAGACTGTCGGCACCGTGTAGGTAACCCTCAATTAATGGGGCATGAGACTCATTGATGCTATTCGTTTCAAATCCTAAAGATTCAAAACCGAAGTCTAAAAATCCTGCACCCGTGAAAAATGAAACGATAGGTCAGTCACCACACGCGTGCGGAATGCTGAGATTCTCAGGAATAGCTCCAGATGATTTTGGCTAGCTTTGCTGAACTTCTCAAATTTTTCCAAGCACTTCCTTGATCGACTCGAAGTTGGGCATGTCTTTTGGGTGTTCTTGGACTTCAGCGTATTGGATGATGCCAGCTTTATCGATGACGAAGGCTGAGCGCTTGGAAACTCCACCCATGATCAGATTTTTCTCGGGTAAAAATTGCTGATACGCGACGCCATATGCTTCGGTGACTTTATGTTCATAGTCGCTAAGCAAGGTGATGGTGATTCCTTCTTTTTGCGCCCATGCTTCCTGGGCGAATGGGTTATCGCCAGAGATACCGAGCACCTTGGCATCGAGGGCATCATAGGCAGAAATCCCTTGGGAAATTTCGCAGAATTCTGCAGTGCAGCCGCCAGTGAAAGCCATCGGCACGAACAGCAACAGGATGTTCGATTTTCCGATGAGATCGCTTAACTTGACCAACTCTGGGCCATTGGAAGTTTGAGAAACGAGAGTGAAATCTGGGGCTTGGTCGCCGACTTTGATGGACATGGTATGATGTGGTGGTTTGGAGTGAGAGCCGCATCATAAAACTCGAATCGTGGATATGTCATACGAATTTTCAAATTTTGGCGAACAACTTGGCTGCGGGAGCGGATGGGATACTGGCCGGTGATGAATGCGGCGCGTATTGATCGGTGAAGTGGATGCCTTCTATGCTGACGCGGTCGAGGTTCGGCGTGGGTGTAGCCCATGCCGTAGTTGCTGACGTTCTTCCAGCTGATGTCGTCGCCTCAGATGACGAGGATGTTGGGTTTCTTCTTTTCCGCCTCGTCTCGACCTGCGATTTCACAAGTTCAGAATCTGAAGCCACTGAAACGGCTGTGGAGCCCAAACGCAATTTTCTATCTCATGAGGCGACTGGATTCCCCCCCGATCCGTTAGCTTCCGAGCAGCAGACCGGCAGCTTGTTGGTTCCCGCCGACAGCGGTGACCACGGCTTGTCGAAATTCACCGGATTTCAGTGCCTGCACGGCGGCGACGGTTTGTAAGGCGGTGGAAACGCCCATGCCTTCGCCGATCCATTTGCGCGGCGACCAGCGCGGCCCAGTCCAGTCCGCCCAAGCAATCATTTCGGGTCGATCATAACGCGAGATGCCAGCCCTTCCATCGACAAGCAGCGTCTGTCCGTTGTCATCTGCGGCGAGTCGCTCACGGATTTTTTGGGCCGCTTCTTCCCGGCTGTGAGCGGATAGAGAAACGGGATCTGGCAGACGCAAAAGTTTCACGGAATCCGATGACTGGAGGTCGTCGCCAGCTTCCAAGTAAATGGCCGCCGCGCCTTCCGAAGCGATGTAGTCGCGGGAATAATGCCTGAGTCCTTCAGCGCTCAACCAATTGATTTCCTCGGCGGAAACGACGATGCAGCCGTCCACATCATCTCGCTCGATCCATTCGACCGCGAGGTCGATGCCGCTGATGAATCCTGTGCTGTCGGCGACCAAGGTATCATTCGGCGAGACGCTGCCGATCATTGCGGAAAGGTGGCTGGAGGGCGCATTGAAGACCGTTTCAGGAAATAAAATCGGACTGGCGAAGGCGGGATCTGCCAGTGCTTCGCTGAAGAAGCGGCACGAGTAATTCACGCAACCATTGGTGAGTGTGAAAATCACGCCGACGCGTAAATCTCCGGCAGCGATCTGGGCCAGTCGGCTTTCGCCAAGTGCTTCCATCACCGCCGCTGCCGCGAATTTAGAAATCGGGCTGGCGCGGCGAAGTCTGGCGAATTTCGGAGTGTTCGCCCCCTCGGCTGGAACTTGTAAAACGGGCGTGCGGATTTCAATTTCCCCCACCTGACGTTCTAAAAACGACGGTGAAATCGCTTCGCCTCGCTCGATCACTTTCATCAAGGCATCCACGCCCCAGCCCGCAGCCGAGACCGCGCCCGTTCCGGTGATGAAAATCGGGCGTCTCACGAGATTCCCTCCTTGCCAAAAATGAGGGTCGCATTTGCCCCGCCGAAGCCGAATGAGTTGGTCAGAACGCGTTTCACCGAGGCTTCACGCGGGGTTTGCACCAGATCAAACGTGCAGACTGCATCGGCCTCGCGGACGCCCAAGCTGGCGGGTAACCATTGACCTTCCATCGCCATCAAACTGATCACCGATTCCACCGCTCCCGCGCCGCCAAGTAAGTGGCCGATGGCAGATTTCGTGGAACTGACTTGGATTTTCCCGACCGCATCGCCTGCCCAGCGTTGAATCGCATTTCCTTCTGCGATGTCGTTGAGAGGCGTGCCCGTGCCGTGGGAATTGATGTAGTCGATCTGTTCTGGCGCGAGGTTGGCCATCTGGCAAGCGGCCTGCATGGTCGCCAGTGCGGCATCGCCTAATGGATGTGGCTGGGTGAGATGATGGCCATCCGTGGCTGCGCCGTAGCCGAGGATTTCCGCGATGATCCGAGCGCCTCTTGCCTTAGCGGAAGCTGCGGATTCCACGATGACAAATCCAGCACCCTCACCGAGTGCCAGTCCATCGCGTGCTGCGTCGAAAGGACGTGGAATCCCCGACGGACTGAGTGCTTGCAATGCATCGAACCCGCAAAAAACGAGCTGGCACAGCGCATCGTAGCCACCGGCGAGGACGCAATCCGCGCGGCCTGAGCGGACGAGATGAAACGCTTGGCCAATGGCATTTGCGCCAGATGCACAGGCATTTGAAATGATGCGGAGTGGCCCACTCACGCCCAGTTCGCGGGCCATGTCGGTCATTTGGCGCTGCGCCTGATAGAGCTCCACTCGTCGCAATTGCGCCGCACGGTTTCCAGTCGCCGCAGTGGCTTGTTTAAAATAGTCTTCACCGATCGGCATGGCGGCGGCGGACGTGCCGACGATGATCGGGATCTCGCCACCGGACAGACCGGCATTTCCCATCGCTTCGCGTGCGGCCAGCCACGCCAGCCGAGTGCCACGATCCATGCGCGACCAAGTTTTCTGGGAAATCCCGAGAGCCGTTTCCGGTAGATCGACTTGTCCGGCGGTGCCCACTCTTTGCCGCGAAATATCGAACAAGGTCACCGGAGAGAAAGCCGTCTTTCCCGCCCGGAAACCCGCCGCGTTTTCCGCCCAATCCCGGCCCATCGGCGAGATGATACCAGCGCCCGTCACCACCACCGGGCAGTGATCTGAGGGCAGTGGAATGTCAGAAAAGTAGGCCACGGTGAAATCGGATGCAGTTAAGGCTCGTCAAATCAGGTCGCAGGTAGCTAGGCAAGCACGCGCACCTTGTCAAATGCTCTATCAACGCTGGTTAGAAACCTCCCACGCCGTGCTTCCTGATTACTCATCGACAAGCATAAGTCTTTAAATCACTAATTGCGGCCATGCAGTCACTGACGGATCAAGAAATGGAAATACTTCTTGATGATCTTGAATCTGACCGAGTGGAGCGCAAGGAGTCGTGGAACGGAGACTGCCCAGAGAAGGGCAGCCAAGCGATTTGCGCCTTTGCGAACGATTTACCAAATCACCAGAAAGTAGGGGTTCTTTTTGTGGGAGCCAGAGACAACGGGAGTGCGGCGGGATTTGCGATCACCGATGATCTACTCCGTACTCTCGCAGATACCAAAACGAGCGGGAATATCATCCCACCGCCGACCCTGATCGTTGAAAAACGAAGATTGAAAGGTGCCGAAATGGCGGTGGTGACGGTTCTACCCGCCGATGCTCCGCCCGTCCGTTACAAGGGAAGGATTTGGATTCGTATCGGCCCACGTCGTGGCTGGGCGTCCTCACAAGATGAGCGTATCCTCAACGAAAAGCGGCGGCATCGTGATTTGAATTTCGAGGCGCATCCCTTATCATCCTGTCCGCTTTCTGAGCTGAATCGCCCCATTTTTGAGCAAGAATATCTGCCAAATGCAGTCGCTCCAGACGTCCTTGCCGCCAATGAGCGATCTTATGAGCAACGCCTTGCCTCCTGCGGAATGATCGCCTCGGTGGACCACCCACAGCCTACGGTTCTCGGTGTCCTCTGCTTCGCGAATTCCCCACGCACATGGATATCTGGCAGTTATATCCAGTTTCTAAGAATCCGTGGAACCGAGCTGACTGACCCTATCGTGGATGAGGCTGAAATCGACGGCACCATCGGCACTCTACTCCGGCGGCTTGATGAGAAGCTGGCGGCTCATCTCACGACCAGCGTGGATTTCACTTCCTGCACCACGGAAGTTCGAAGAAGCCCTTACCCGATGGTCGCTCTTCAACAGCTTTCGAGAAATGCCGTCATGCATCGAACTTATGAAAATACCAATGCTCCGGTGCGGATTTATTGGTTCGACGACCGGATCGAAATCAGCAATCCCGGCGGGCCTTTTGGGATGGTGACTGCGGCGAACTTTGGTGAGCCAGGACGCACTGACTATCGCAATCCACAATTGGCAGCAGTGTTTAAAGTTTTAGGTTTCGCCCAGCGCTTCGGAGCAGGCATCAGTCTGAGCAAGAAATCCCTCATGGAAAATGGCAATCCTGCGGCGGACTTCAAAATTGAGCAGAATTTCATCGCCGTGATTATTCCGAAAGCGCCATGAACACTCCCGTTCTGACTTTTTTCAACAACAAAGGTGGCGTGGGAAAAACATCGCTCGTCTACCATCTGTCGTGGAAATTTTCACAAATGGGCAGACGAGTCGTCGTCGTGGATCTTGACCCACAGTCGAATCTAACCTCCGCTTTTCTTTCGCAAGATCAGTCAGAGCTTCTTTGGGATCCGGACGCGACGGACCAGCCAGCGAATACGATTTACCGCTGCATCCGTCCTCTCACCGAAGTCGGCGATATTTTACCGCCTATTCTCACTTGCATCACACCGTCGCTTCATCTCGTTCCGGGGGATCTCAGTCTCGCCGGGTTTGAAGATCAGCTTTCCAAGGAGTGGCCGGAAAGTTTGGGGAGTGGCAGCCTCTTTCGTTCCTTTCGAGTGCTCACCGCTTTTTGGCAGGTCGCCCAGATGGCAGCAAGCCAAGTAGAAGCGGATCTCATCATCGTCGATGTGGGGCCACATCTGGGAGCGCTTAATCGCTCAGCACTCATCGGTTCAGACCACGTTGTCATTCCGCTCGCATCGGATCTTTTTTCCCTGCAAGGCTTGAGAAACCTTGGCTCGACACTCAGTCGTTGGCGGGAGGATTGGAAAAGGCGGCTAGAAAATTGGCCGCAGCCGGCATTCCCCTTACCTCAAGGAATGATGAAGCCCGTTGGCTACGTGATCCAGCAACATAGTGAGCGACTTTCCCGACCGGTGCAGGCGTATCAACGCTGGTCCGACCGAATTCCCAAAGCCTATCGCGAGCATGTCATGGGCGATTCTAGCGAAATTCTCCCGCAAGTTCCCGATCCCCACTGTCTTGCCTCCTTGAAGCATTACCGCAGCTTGATTCCCATGGCGATGGAAGCTCGGAAACCGATTTTCCAGCTCACCGCAGCAGACGGCGCGCTGGGGAGTCACTCCTATGCCGTCCGAGATGCTGGAGATGATTTTCAAAAACTTGCCACAGCCATCCTCGGTCAAATCGGATTCTGAATGCTCTATCTCCGCTGGTTAGAAACCTCCCGCCGCTACGCCACTCGCCCTGCTATTTTTGAGGGAGAGCGGATCGTGACGTTCGCGGATTTAGTCACCGCCGTTGCCTTGAAACCGGAGGCCACGGCTCCTGTCATCGCTCGCACGGGTGAGATGGATTTCTTCGTGGACATTCTCCGTGCTTGGCGCGATGGGCAACCGGTCATCCCTGTGGAGCGAGATGCGCCTGAGCCGATTTTGCAATGCCAGCCGCCTGCGGACACTCGATTGGTGAAATACACGCCTGGCGCCAGCGGGATTCCACGCGGGATTTTCCTGAACGGGGAACAGGTCGCCGCAGATGGAGATCGCCTCGTCGGCGCGATGCCGCTTTCTCCGGCAACACCAAATCTAGCAGTCATCTCGCTCGCGCATTCCTATGGCTTTTCAAATGTCGTGCTGCCTTTGATTTTGCACGGAGTGCCAGTCCATCTCGCAGCGATTCCTTTCCCGCGAGCGATTGAGGAAATTTTCAAACAACACGCATCGCTCGTCGTTCCAGCGGTTCCTTCCATCTGGCGAGCTTGGCACCGAGCCGGGATTCTGAAAAACGCACCGATCGCATTTGCGCTTTCCGCTGGCGCACCGTTAGCACTTGATTTGGAGAGGGATACCTTCGCAGCGTCTGGATTGAAAATCCATAATTTCTATGGAGCCAGCGAGTGTGGTGGCATTTCGTTAGATCTTTCAGAAACCCCGCGCGAATCCGCAGATGACCTCGGCACTCCATTGGCTGGCGTGGAAGTCAGCATCAGCCACAGCGGCAGGATCCTGATCAAAAGTAGCAGCGTCGCCACGGGATATGATTCACCGAGAGACGATGATTTGTTAGAAAATGGCTCATATCTGACCCGCGATCTCGGCAAGATCGATGCATCGGGAAAAATCCATCTGATCGGCACTTTAGGCGGAGCCATCAATGTCGCAGGCCGCAAAGTTAGCCCCGCGAAAGTGGAGGCGGCCTTGCTCGAAACAGGTCTTGTCCAGTGCGTCAATGTTTCCGGAGTCGCAAGTGCCGATCCAGAACGCTACCAAGAAATTTCAGCCATCGTCGGACTTTTGCCGGGAGTGAAGCTCGATCAATTAAAATCTGCCGCCGTCCACAAGCTGCAGAATTGGGAAATTCCACGGCATTGGAAGGTCGATTGATTCCGACCAATCAGGAAGCTCGATCTTACAGGGCGTGGATACCGATGCCATGCTTGGCGCAAAGTTCGGCGATCCGATCTTTCTCTAATAGTAAGGTTTTCCCCGCCTCGATGGTGATACTTCCCACGCCAGCGGTCGCGCAGGTTTCCACCGTTTCCGGGCCGATGACTGGCACGTCGAAGCGGAAGTCTTGGTTCGGTTTGGAAACTTTCACGAGCATCACATCCTTGCCGCGACCCAGTTCGCCACCGCGCTGAATGCAAGCGTTCGTGCCTTCAAAGGCTTCTGCCGCAAGAACCGTTCCATGACGGACGACGACACTTTGGCCGATGTCGAGCGCGCTGGTTTGTTTCGCGATGCGAAAGCCGAAGTCCGCGTCCGCGAGTTGACGTTTTTTGAAAATAGGACCGCAGACATGGCCGGGGCCGGGCAAATGATCCTCCAGAAAAGTCGTCGCTGGCAGCAGCGTGATTCCATCTTTGGCCAATTCATCGCCAATCGCCCCGAAGAGTGTTTCTGCATTCCGTTCCTTGACCCGAGCCAACATCAGTAAAATCCGTAAATCCGGTCGTAGATCGAAGAGATTTTTCGGCGAAATTTGTCCCATCATCGCGGCTTCCGTTGCGCCTTCTTTACAGAAAAATTTGATGAGCTTGCTCAACTGACCCACGCGCACCCATTCAATCGCGTCTGCGAGATGGGCGAGTTCTGGCTTCGTTTCGCCATGGAATGCGACCACGACCAAGCGAATTCCAGGTGAGTGCCGCCGCGCTGCCGCGAGAAACGTCTCCGGATAAACTCCGCTGCCTGCGATGATGCCGATGATGCGTGGGTGGGCCATTTGCTGCGTGTGTCGGAAAAAAGAACCGGCTGTCGCAGTGTGAATGAAAGTAGCGGCTGTGGGACTCGAACCCACACTCGTTAGAACTCGATTTTGAGTCGAGCGCGTCTACCAATTCCGCCAAGCCGCCTTGGTCATGTGAGATTGTAGCCCCGACCCACCGAGTGCAAGCGGATTTCTGCATCAAATCTTTCATGACCAGTATTTAAAGATAACTACTGGACATTTTTCGCCCGGTTGGGCACGCCGGGGGCATGACCCGTTCCGCCCCCGTCCTGTCCGAGCAGCACGTCTTCGACAACGTCCAACTTCATCTATTCGCACCCGCCGACACCTTGCTGCGCATTCGCATCAAACTAAAGCGTAACTCACATACAATAAGTTAATTATGATAAAATAATCCAGTTTTTTCTTGGCTTGGCGATTATTCCGCCAAAATCGGAATGTTAGAAAGCCATCTTCCTTCCGCATGCAAAGCCTGAGCCTCGCTCGCCTCCAAAGTGAATGATTTCGCCAAAAAATCCAGCCTCGTACAGCGGATTAGCACGCAATTCAGTCCCGAGAATTTTTCCTCACCCCACTCGACGCCGTCTCCACTGGGCGCGTGAGGCATTACTCCAGTTTCTCGTCGAGGCCGTGACGCTTTCTTGCGTCGGAGGCATAGCCGGGATTTCACTCGCCTATGGCCTCGCGTGGGCCTTGGCAAGGTCGTCGGTGCGCCCTTTGTGTTCGATCCGAAGATCAACCTCATCGCATTCATTTTCTCTGCCGACATTGGCATCATCTTCAGCTTCATGCCCGCCCGCCGTGCCACCGCTCTGGATCCCATCGACGCGCTGAGACGCGAGTGAATGAAAGCGGCGATGGAAGCTGCGACATTTTTCATCCTCATCGGTGATGAAATCCATCTAAATTCAACCGAGCGGAAATAAGTGGCCACTTTGATTTCAATCACCCATAAAAATAGGAGAGGAGCCTGCTTGGACTCCTCCCTTTACGAATCACTCATCAAAAATGATGAGGATATTTCAATGATCGGATTATGGAGTAGCGCTCACATTATCGATCGTGCTGGTGCAGAGAACCCCATTGCTGTGGCTTGTGACTGCCATCCCAAACGTAGCATTCGGAAGCATATTGATGAGTTGCGATGTGCCAACTTGCTTCCATGTGTCGCTGGCATCCAAGTATGATGCTGTAAATGCATTGCCGGTTCGGGTGATTCTCAACCATTTCGGTGCCGTAAGTGTTGGGACATTGGTAATTAAAGAGCTTCCAGCCGTAGCACTACGCCATTGGAAGTTTACGCCTTCTGATGGAGTGACACAGATCATTGCGCACTGCGAGTCGGCATTTGTGGTTTCGCGGATCATTACGCCAGCTTTGGCCCACCCATTTGTGTTGGTGAGATCAGCCACTCTCGCAGTAATGCTACAGTCATCGGTAGTAGTCTGATAAACGTAGCGGAACCCATCCTTATCCCCCCAGATGTCCGCACCAGAACCTTTAACCGTCCATGTATTACCACTCTGAACGGCACTTCCAACCGCTGCAACTGTTCCAATATCTTTGGTCTGCCATGATAAGCTCGTATTCGCTTTGATGGTCTTCGTACCATCCATCGTGATGGTCGTCGGGTTTGTCGATCCCGTAAGATTACCGTCCCAACCTATGAATACATATCCCGCTGCTGGGATAGCGGTCACAGTGACTACCGTATTGGCAGGGTAAGTCGGTCCCGGCGGGTTGAAAGATACAGAGCCGCCGGGCGAGGTTTCATACAGTGTGTAAGTAACTGCTGTAGCAAGCGTCGTATTCGCTTTGATGTTCTTTGGTCCATTCATCGTGATGGCCGTCGGGTTTGTCGATCCCGTAAGATTACCGTCCCAACCTGTGAATACATATCCCGCTGCTGGGATAGCGGTCACAGTGACTACCGTGTTGGCAGGGTAAGTCAGTCCCGGCGGGTTGAATATCACACTTCCGTTATCTGATAATTCGGAAATTGTATATGTGCTAGCGGTTGATTCGTTTACTACTTTGAGATTATCAAAGTAGTAAAACTCATCACTTCCACTTACTTTGCTTTTAATGATGAGCTTGAGCTTGCTGCCAGTGATATTCGTTCCCACAAGCACCTTTGAGCCATTGAATCCATTCAATTCTGGAGTAATCAACACTGGGACCGCACCATCTACGACTTTGTAAAACTGGGCATAATCTCCCGATCCATTACCGATGCCTTGCACATCCATGCTGACCTTGTAGCTGCCGCCTGTAATGTTGATGTCGGCTGTTTCAAAAACGCCTTCTTCAGCAGTAGTCCCTTTATCATTGATCATCAGGCGATTTCCAGAAACCTCGAACTTACCCGAATTACGAGTAGTAAGCCAAGACGTAGGAGCTCCATCTGCCATCGTGCTGTTTGGTAGAGTGAACTCTTCAGTCCATGGGGTAGCTTCGGGTGTGGAACCTAAATCCCAAGCGAAGTTCGCTGTGATCGACTTATTTCCGCTGATCGTGACCGAAGCGTTCGGGTTCGTGCCGCTGAGAGCACCGCCCCAACCTACAAATTTATAACCTTTGTGAGCGACAGCCTTGACGCTGACAGTTTGACCCGAGCTATAAACCCAGCCGGGTGAATTAAGCTCAATAAAGCCGTTTTTCGCGTTTTGTGCGAGCGTATTGCTTCCGCCTAAATCCGTGTATTCTTTGAGATGCGCTGCATCAAAAATATGGAAACCAGCCTGTGATATATCGTAGGTTCGGGTGGTATCTGGCAAATACATTTCATCCATTAAATTGATGTATTCCATCCATAACCCATAAGCAGTTCCCATCGCCAATTTTGCATCATTGGTTCTGCCTGCTTTTATATGTGTGGCACCACGAATTTTAAACGCGTAATATTTACTCAATAGTGCCTGTTGCCGAAGCGTCTTAATCATCGCATCGGATCGTGTATTCAGTCCGGTTGGGAATCCTGCGATTTTTGCTAGGGCTAGATTCGCATTCGTTTCAATTTCAGTCGCGAGGTCCAGAGAACTTTTTTTACCATTGAGCAGGTTGTTAGCTGTGGCAGCAATACTGGCAAGACCTGAGGAAGGTGGTGGACTTGCATCAGCCATGTAATTGACGCTGCTAAAAATATTAACTCCATCATCCTTATACATGCTCAGCTCAATCCAAAAAAAGGAATCAAGATCCCAATCGCCCATCACAAGCTCCTGAACTCGTGGCAGTGACTTCGATGCCGCATGCCAAGCATCAAAGAGATCATTTTTATTAAAACCTGGAAATCTCTGAGCCATGTCTTCTTTAAAGACATCGTTTGATACATTTTTGTCA
>JANORE010000113.1:0-21068 GCA_031415155.1 Akkermansiaceae bacterium
CGACCTCGATGTTGGAGGCGACTCTGACAACGCCCGTTAAGGCATCGATGGCAAACACTCCACCCGTGTTTCCCGATGTAATCGCGTAGGTGACTTTGTCAAAACGATCAACATCCGTACCGAGGACTGTGGCAATCGGAGTGCCCAAAGCGGTGCGTTCGAGCATGGTCACACTAACGCCAGACGCGGTGGGTGCTTCATTGACGTCGGCGACGGTGACGACCGTGCGAATCGTTTCGTTCAACGCAGGGTTCGTGGCATCAGTGATGCCGATGAAAAGCTCAATAGCCGCCGGATCATCCCAGCGGGTGGATAAGGTCTCGTAGTTTAAAACCGATGGGTTTGAGACGGTGACGGTGCCCGTCGCGGGATTGATCGCGAATGCACCGCTGGAATTACCCGAATTGATTGCCCAACTGAGGGAGTTGGAGCCGTGATTCAAACGAGCCACCACCGAGCCCACCGTAGTGCCATTTGGGGAATTTTCAGCGACAGAAAAGCGGTCGGGTTTGATCCCTCCGGCCACGCTGCCGCTAATGAAGTAGGAACCGATGCAGCCGTAGTTCGTATATCCCAGACCGGTATTCACTGGGTCACCCACACCGGTGGCACGGACGTGGGCAACATAGTCGCCCGCCGGAAGATTGGCCGTGATCGCGGCATTCAGGGCGGCAGGTGGGTTGGCTGTCGCGATCACGGTATTCGTTGATACGTTGATGATATCTACGTGCAGGTCGAGATTGGGGTTGAGTGAAACCGTGCTAACGGTAAGGGAAGTGATACCGCCAGTTGTCGAAAAACGAAAATAGTCGGCATCGCCAGTCCGCTCGAGGATACCTTCGTTCACCACCGAGTCATTCGGCTGAATTTCCAGGTAAGTAGCAGTAGCATGAGAGTCTGCGTGGTCATCGGCGCGATACGCTACATTGTTATTATTGTTTGTAAGCACCGCCAGATCGTCCTGACGTGCATTTGCATTCAAATAATCTCCCTTTGTCCAATGCGAGACACTCTTGAAGTAACCCAGGCCCATGATGGGAGCCCATCCCGTTTCTCCATCACCATGCCCCGTGTAATACTCCTCTACGGGAATCGTGCGACCTTGATGTAGCAGCCCGAGGGAGTGGCCAAACTCGTGTGAAATCACATCCGCAGTGGTTTTGGTATCCCATACGCCAAAGACCCAGCTCACCTGGCTTGGTGCTGCGTTGTAAGAGCCAACCGAGGCACCACCGTGGTCAGAATTTGCAGGCCCAAGATTGACCGTGATCACGATCTGGTTGCGGCTGCCGGGAGCCGCCTGGTCATAGGCTCTGCGGTCGGTAGTGACATTGATATTAAACCCTTGAAAATCCTCGGACACCATTTGCCAAATATCGAAGATTTCCGCTTGGGTTCTATTCTGAGGTGGAGCGTAGTTAAAACCTCTATCCCAACCGTGAAAGGGTCCCTGCTCCCCGTCAAAGTCTAGATACAACACCGCGGCGGCACCGGGCAAGCTTTGCAGCGGCACGATCGCCTCATTGGGCGGATTGGCACGAGGAATCGCCGAGGGATGAGTCTGCGGCGCATACATATAATTCATCCCTGCGGCGGCTATTACAGCGGGCGGTTTGACAGGTTTTTCGCAGATAACTTCACTGATGTCTCGTCGCACAAACCGCGCATGTTGGCGGTCAGAGGTGGGCTCGAGTCGCCACGCTTTCTCCTGACCATCGAAACGCACATTTCCAAAAAATGGGCCAGCAACTCCCTGCCGCGTTTGGCGTTGGATAAAAAATCGGCCCGGAAGAGGCTGCACGACTCGACCTTCGATGTGGACGATTCCGCTTTCGTCGAGAGATGAGCTTTGGATTTCCCCCACCATCTCACCCATATCGGGAAGTGTGAACGCAACACGATTTCCAGTGACTTTCTGATCGAGGAAATCGGGAGGAAGATTCGGCCCCACACGAACTTTGGCTTCAAGTTCTGCCTCGTGTTTGGATGCCATCAGCGGTCTTTCAGCTAGGGGTGACGGAACTTGTTTTCCGCTTATCTGGGGAGGCGTCGTTGGTTTTTCCACGAAAGATCGTTTAGCCGTTTTGTCATCCTTGTTGGAATGGATGAAGAAAAGTGTGCCCAGCAGGATCAGCGGGAGCACCGGAGCGAGTCGCATGAGCAGGTGATGATCGCGTTTTAGAGAATTCATGGTGTTATAGTTTTCAGCTTATGGATAAAGTGGTCAGTCATTGCGGCTACCGGTTTTTCATCATTGGGAGCGTAGCCTCCGCGAAGGCACGACCCATGAGCGCGAAGGTCTTTGCGCAGCCGAGGTAGTGGTAGCCGGCGTTGGATGCGCCGCGCTTCCACACTGCGGCCTCGGCGGGAGAGATGAGGTCGGCTTCGTATTTCTTGAGGCACTCGCGCTTTTGTTCGTCGGTCATTGTGCCGTCGGCGTTCGCGTGATCTTGGTGTTTCGAGTCGAGGAAGTGCTGAATTTGACTCACCTTCGCGCGCTTCTGGTCGATCGCATCGAGTTCCGCCGACCAAAACGGCGCGGTCTCCACGGCGAAGACGTTACCTTTGAACTCCGGCAGCGCCGCCGGAGCGGCCATTGCTTTGCGAAACTCGACGGTGTCGTCGTCCGCGTCCATGCCGCCGACGCCCATCACGCCGATGACGAACGGCATCTTCGGCGCTCCGACATCCCGGCGCACATCGCGGATGAAATGGGCCAGCCAGTCACTGTAGAGGTTGAAGCGGCCCGGCTTGCCGTGGGCGGGATAAACATGGCCGTCCACCATGTCATTGAAGCCCTGTAGCCAGACGAAGCCCGCCAGCTCGTAGCCCTGGTCCGCGTCGTAGCTGGGGACGATGCGTTGCGGGTCGGCGAGCACCTTTTTCACATGTTCAACCATCAGGCGGTAGGAGTGCCCCGTGTCCTTCGTTTTTTCCGCGAGCCAAGCGTCCATGTCTTTCGGAACGCCGTGGCCGGGCGCGCCGTAGTAGAGCTTCTTTTGGTAGTCGTTGAGTTGATATGGCCCCGCGCTCGGCGGACGGAAATCCGTGTGCAGGCTCTTCCCGCCCCACGCCGTCTTGATGATGAGCACCGGTTCCGCGAGCGCCGCATCCATCGTGAGGCCGAATGTGAATTCCGGCCCGATTTTCCCGCCGTCCTGCTCCGGCTTTTCCCGCGAGCCGTAGCCCGCTGTCAGCCTGCCGAAGCCCTCGCCGTTTTTGTCCCCGCTACCCGTAAAATAACTGATCCACGCCCCCTCGCATACCGTTGGATTCCCATCCGCGCCGCGCATCATTTTTAGGAGTGGTGCCGTCGCCGGATCATCGCCGATGTAGTCAAAGGTCTCCACTCGCGCGTGCCCCTCCATGTTCGACTGTCCGGCGAGGATGAAGACTTTGAGTGGTTTTGCCTGAAGCTGGGCCGTGAGACCGAGGCAGAACATGATGAGGTACGCGCGGCGCTGGGCCTGAGTGGACCAGCCTAGCGTCGCAAGCCGACAGATAGTTTTCATTCTTTGAATAAGCTTGTTCTCGAATAACGGAGATAAGAACATCACAACTTTTCTCGGAAATATTAGCACTATATTTTATTAATTTTTTAAGTCGTGAAAGTCATATTTTCAAGGGCTGAGTCAGCCTCGCGCTAATTGAAAAATAAGCCCATAGTCAGAAGCGTTCGCCATGATTTCCCTTTACCGCTGGCAGATCGAGCTATTTTTCAAGTGGATGAAAAGCATACTTAGCAATCGTCATTTGATAGCAGAATCGCCCGCAGGAGTGACCATCCAGACCTACAGCGCACTCATCGCGGCATCGATGCTATAACCTCTAACAGGCAAACGCCCGACCAAGCGGGCCCCGTCCCCCCACTTTTAAGAAAGGGTTGGACTTTTTCAGGCCCCAGACTCAAATATGGCAGCCGTCATACCCAACACTTCTGTCTCCAACCCATTTATGAATCAAAAATTGAAATTCTATACCTTCATTACCCCACTATTCGCCCTAATAGGAAGCCTAACAGGAGCGGAGCCGAAACCCATCGCCCCCAAACCACCCTTGGGCTGGAACAGCTTCGACAGCTACGGCGTCTATCTTCACGAAAAGGCCGCCATGGAAAACCTAGAGGCCATGGCGAAACACCTTGAACCATACGGTTACGAATACTTCGTCATCGATAATGGATGGTTCGGCGAATACAAACTCAAGCCCGGCACCCTCTATCCACTCGAAAAACACGCCGCCGATGTCAGGCTCAACGAGCACGGCCATGTTATCCCCTCGCAGACCTACTTCCCCAGCGGACTCAAGCCCATCACGGAACGCTGCCATGAACTCGGCCTCAAATTCGGCATCCACATGATGCGCGGCATTCCTCGCAAGGCCTATGACCAAAATCTTCCGATCCAAGGCACCTCTTACAAGGCCCGCGACGTCGCAGATACCGATCCGAAAAATAACTGCACTTGGTGTACCTATAACTATGGTGTAGATATGTCTAAGCCGGGTGCCCAAGATTGGTATGATGGTCTCATCCAACACCTCGCCGATATGGGCGTGGACATGATCAAATACGACGACATCGTCCCCTACCCCACCGAAGTTGAGGCGGTGGCCAAGGCGATCAAGAAGACCGGCAAGCCCATTCTGCTCAGCCTTTCACCTGGCGGAGATGTGCCTCCAGATGCGATCAAGAGCTTCCAAACCGCTCAAATGCTGCGTGTCACTCAGGATGTTTGGGATCACGCTCACTACCTAGATGATTGCTTCGAGGCATGGTCCAAGTGGACCGGCAAGGAAAGTGAAAACTTCTGGATCGATATGGATATGATCCCCTTCGGCCAGTTGCTCATGATGTCACCCAAGAAGGAAATGATGGGCGAGGGCGACGAAAACGCCGTGCGTCTCGCAGGTCATGGCTACCGCCGTTGGCAGCAATTTTCTCAGGATCAAAAGTTCACCTTTATCACTCTCCGGGCACTTTCCGCTTCCCCACTCATGATTGGCGGTGATCTACCAACCATGGATAGCTTGTCGCTTCGTCTCATCACCGATCCCGAGATGCTTGCCTGCAACCAGAACGGTGTCATGGGCAAACGAGTCTCTCAGAAAGACGGTGTCGAAGTCTGGAAAACTCCCGAAAAAAGCGGAAAAAACAAAGGATGGATCGGCGTATTCAATCGCACAGATCGGCTGAAAACATTCAGTTTAAATCCCGCCAGCATCGGTTTAGATCGAGATGCGAAAATCTCTAACATCTGGAAGGCGCGCAAGGTCTACAAACTCAACTCCAACACAACCACGGAAATCGACATCAATCCGGATGGCGTTATTTTCCTCCGTTACGAATAAATCGAACCGCCTCCAATCCATGAAAATACGAACCGCACTCGCCTGTATTTGTTTAACTGGCTTTGGCCAAGCCGCCACCAAGCCGAACGTCATCTACATCATCGCCGATGACCTCGGCTACGGAGATTTGAGCGCCTACGGGCAGACTCATTTTAAAACCCCTAACATCGATGCCATCGCGAAAGATGGAATCTTGTTCAAGCAACACTACTCAGCGGCTCCAGTATGCGCACCCGCGAGAGGCGCACTCATGACCGGGCTGCACGTCGGTCACGGTGCGGTGCGAGGGAATTCCGAGGTCATGCCAGAAGGCCAGCAATCCATGCCTGCCAACACCTTCACTCTAGCCCACTTGTTCAAAAAAGCTGGCTACGCCACTGGCGCGTTCGGCAAGTGGGGACTGGGTTCACCAGGCTCCGCCAGCGAGCCGCTTAAGATGGGATTCGACCATTTCTACGGTTACAACTGCCAGCGCCAAGCTCATCACTATTATCCATACTTTCTCTGGAATGATCATCAGCGTGAGATGCTGTGGGGGAACTTCGGCCTTGAAACTCAGGACTATGCCCCAGACTTGATTCAAGACCAAGTTCTTCGCTTCGTGGAGGCGAATAAAGACCGCCCGTTCTTCATGTTTTACCCGCTGGTCCAGCCTCATGCGGAAATGTTAGCTCCAGAAAAATACATGGCGAAATACCGTGGCAAATTCCTACCGGAAAGCTCTCACCAAGGAATCGACGGCGGCCCAGAGTTCCGCAAAAAGGAATATTGCTCTCAAAAAGAGGCACACGCCGCCTTCGCCGCGATGATGGAAACGATCGATGAAGATATCGGCGAACTCATGGCAAAGCTCACAGAACTTGGCATCGCCGACAACACCTTGGTCGTCTTCACCTCTGACAACGGTCCACACCAAGAAGGTGGGCATGATCCAGATTACTTCAACTCTGCTGGCGGATTACGCGGTCACAAACGGGATCTCCATGAAGGTGGCATCCGTGTGCCGATGATTGTCAAGTGGCCGGGAAAAATCCCTGCGGGTGCCGTCACCGACCACGTCTCCGCATTTCAGGATGTCCTTCCGACCATGGCGGATGTGACAGGCCAGCCAACGCCTGCAGGAATTGATGGCATATCCTTCTTGCCGACATTATTACAGAAGGACACCCAGAGGCCCCATGACTATCTCTACTGGGAGTTTCACGAATTAGACGGCCGAGTCGCCATCCGTAAAGGAAACTGGAAAGGGGTTCGTTACCGGATGGCCGTTGATCCGAATTCTCCTCTCGAACTTTACGATCTCACCCAAGACCCTAGCGAAAAAAATAATGTCGCGGCGGGTCACCCGGAAGTGGTCCGCGAACTGGATGCTCTACTGAAAAGTGCTCGGACCGTCTCACCTATCGAAACGTTCAATTTCCCGAAGGCTCCCCTGAAACCCTGAAAGTCTGTAACAAAATCAAAATACTCCTGGATACTACCGTGCTTCATACTTTTGCGGAAACGTTGGGCTTGATTGCCCCAATAGGGCAAAATGCTATAGCCCAAGGCATCGCTCTAGGTAGAGCTTTTCCGAAAATCCGTGGTTTTCGGCAGGATTCAAAAAACGTTCTCCGGAATGATTTTTCGGGACTCGGATATATACCTCTAAGCAAGTGCTGTCGAAATAGATATCATCCTAGAAGGGAAAATAGAAAGAATTTTTTAACCACCGATTACGCCGATTACACAGATTTTTAGAGAGTTATAGAAATTATTTTATTGATTTTCGGTTTCACAGTTGAGGGGGGCCATAGACGCAGGGAAGTATTGGACGGAGGGCGAGTTGATCGTTGAAGGTGAACATCGTTTGGAAATTGATCTAGCTTAACAATAAGAACATCGGCACCGAATTTGGAGCATGAGAGTCTTTTCAGGCTCTCATGCTTTCTTTTTTCCAAGCGCAAATCATAGAACAGTAACGAATCGCACCCTCTGGACAGGCTCTAGTTATGGAATCAGGGCGCGGTAGAAACGGCGGGAGCCAGCGAGGGGATCTACGATGTCAATGGTAGCGATGCCAGAAGCATCGGCAGCGATGCTGGTGAGCGTGATCCATGTCTGGAGATCCTCAGAGAACTCGATTTGGATGTTGGTATTGGCAGCGCCTGTGCCGCCGCTGATTGTGGCTTGGAAGCGTTTGCCACCACCGCCGCCGGGAGGATTGGTGATCGAGAAGCTAGTAAATTTCAGATCTACCGTGACAGCGGGAGCCCCGGCGGTGAGGACGATGTCGTTTCCATCGCCGCCGGTATAGCTGATGCTCCAGAAGAACCCTGCGGCGTTGAACGTGCTGCCTTGGGGCCTGCCTCCGAAAGTGCGGGTGATCGCTCCAGCGCTGGTTTTATTGAGAATGGTGAAGGTCTGGCCAGCCGTCGGGGTGAAGCCACTAACACGGCTGAGGAGGAGGCCGGAATTGTTCAAATCCACCGTCGCTCCTTGGACGAGGAGCTGGTCGTTTTGGGCACCGCCGAGTTCGATTTCCAAGGTGGTTTGCGGAGCGGGCAGGAAGTCGCTGCCTACGGTTAGCGTTCCGATGCCGCGTCCGTCGGTGCCGCCGCCGGGAGCGATGCTGCCGCCTGCCGTGGTGCCGCTGAGGCTGTTCTGGATCCGTCCATTTCCACCGATGGAGCCGCCGCGCAGAGAGACGGGCATGCTTAGGGAGGTGACGCCGCTGCCAAGCGGAGCGACGAAGCCTTGGGTGATGCGCAGCTCACTGCCACCGATACTGCCGCCATTGATGAGCAGCGTTCCCACTCCGGTTTTTTCCAGCAGCAAGGTTTGGAAATTGTCCGCCGCGATGGTGGAGGTGAGCCGGGCGATGCCGCCTGCGGCGACGTCGAGAATGTCGGTGGTGTCGTTAGATGGGAAATCGAAGATGGTGGGGGTATTGATCGTGGCATCGGTGTTGGCAGCGACCTCAAGGCTATTTAAGAGGCGGAGCCTGCCCCCCGCAGGCTGGATGAGCTGGCCGCCAGCATAGATGACGACGCGGACGCGTTCTAACGGCGAGGCTCCGGTCATCAGATGGGTGCCGCTAGGCAAGAGGGTGAGGGTGGCTGCGTCCTGGATACGCCCGCCGCTAGCATCTGTCCCACCGGGGTTTTCCACCACGGCTAGCCCAGCCCCGCCGCCGATGCTCAGATCTCCCGGAATGCTCCCGCCGATGATCTGGAGCGTGCCGTGCCGGACCGTAGTGGTGCCCGTGTAGTTGCGGGTGGCAGCATTGAAATGCACGCGCCCACCGCCCTCCATGATAAGCCCGGGTTGAGTCGCTCCGGCGTCACTGAGAATGCCCGCGACCAGCAGCGGAGCTAGCGTGCCTGCGGCGTCGGTGCGGCGCAGGGTGAGGGCCACGTTGTTTGCGAGATTGATATTTCCCGTGATATTGAGCGAGCCTGTTCCTTCCAAGTGAATGGCATGATTGGCCACGACATCATTTTGGAAGCTCACACCCGACACCGTGGCAGTGCTGGTGAGATTCGCGGTGAGGTCCCCAGTTAATTTTAGGGAACCGGTCGAGAGCGCATGGTTGCCGGTAATGCGCAGGGAATTGAAAACGGTGCCGGAAGGAAAGTTATTCGTGCTGGAGAGCTGCGCAGCCCCGGCGGGGAAAAGGAGCGACTCCCCGGCCTGCGGTGCGATGTCGCCGATCCAGTTCGCAGGAGTCATCCAGTTCGCATCCGCAGCGCCGCCATCCCAGGTGCGGAAGGCGCCGGCAGGTGAGGTGGTGACGGTGGCGGAGAAGTCATTACCATCGCCGCCGATGTAGCTGTAGCGCACCGTGATGCCGGGTGCGAGCACCGCCGTGGTTCCCTCGCTGATCCCCGCGAATCCAGAAGCAAACGCCAGGCTGGGCGCGCGGAGATTTTGCACGAGGACGAATTCCTGGCCGATAATGGGGGTGTATGCAGGTGAGAGCGTGAGCTGAAGTGCGGCTCCCAGCATATCTGGTGCAGCATCGATCAAGCGATCATATCCCGTGCCGGGGAGCGGGCCGTTGATTTCCATTTGCAAAGTGCTAGCGGCGTTCAGCTGGGTGCCGCCGTTATTCACTTCGAAGAGGCCGGGGCTGGCTCCGGGGGCGAAGGTGCCGCCGGTGGCGCTCACCGTGACGGCCTTCACGCGGCCCGTGCCGGTGAGGCGTCCGCCATTGAGGAGCACCGCTCCTTTGGTGCCGGTGGGTGATGTGATATTCCCGTCCTGCCGGAAACTGCCGCCGGCGATTTCCAGGCTATCGGAGGCGAGCAGGGTATTCACCCGCAGAGAGCCACCGCCGTTGAAGAGGATGTTTTGGCTTGCTAAAAAGGTGTCGCCGAGAGTGCCCGTGGTGATGCTAGCACCGGGGGCTGCGGTCAGGGTGCGGGGGCCGCCAGAAGATTTGATGGCCGTGGCGGTGAGCGAGGCGGTGTCGTTGAGAGTGAAGGAGCCTGCGACCGTTAGGACGCCAGCACTGCAAGTGGCCGTGCCGTTGAGCGTCAGCGGCCCGTTGAGGGTGGGATCCCCCAGGCTGAGGCTGCCACTGTTGACGGTGGTAGCCGCATGGATGCTTGATCCCATGGTGAGGCTGCCGAGGGCGTTGACGACGATGGGAGTGGTGAAGGTCTGGTTTTGGCCGCTGAGCACAGCGGTGGCGATCTGGGTGCCGAGTCCCACCGTGATCCCTCCGATGGCACAAGCGTGCGAACTAGTGAGAGCGCCGTGTTCCACCACCGTGCCACCAACCCAGCCTACTGCGCTGCTGGAAACATTGAGGAGGGCATTTCCTTCGACGCGAACTTGCGCCGGGCCACTGATCGGAGTGGTGGAAAAGAGGTCGATCTTCGGCTGCGTGGCATCTCCCGCTCCAGTAAAGCGCAGCGGTGAGAGCGTGGAAGTGAGGGTTTTTAAATGGGAGAGCGCACGGGTGCCGGTGTTGGTGATCGTAGCTGCGGAGAGGAACGTGACCGGCAGATCCACCCGGGAGGCTCCGGTGGCCCCAGCGGTCACACTGCTGGAGATGCCGTTGAGGAGATGAATCGCATTACCAGTGAGGGTGCGGTTGGACGTGTTCGGAGCCACGCCGGTAAACCTGATCGAACCTAGCGTCATGCCCGCAGGGAAGTCATTCGCGGCAGCGAGATGGACATCCGCAGGAAACTCTAGGCTATCTCCCGGGAGCGGCGCGATGTCGCCCACCCAGTTCAGCGGGCTGCGCCATGCATCCGCCGCATCTCCTCCATCCCAGACGCGGGTCACGCCGCTGGCGGCAGGCACCACGGCAGTGAGGGTGATGTCATTGCCATCCCCGCCGCTGTAGCTGATGCGGAAGTGGCCGAGCGCTAGTTTCAAAATATCGTTGGGAGCGAGCACGACTCCTGCCATGGTGGTAAAGCGGGTAGCCACGGGCACGGCACTTCCGGGCTTACTGAGAATGACGTAAACATCCCCCACCACGGCCGCAGTGGTGAGGACCGGGTCCAGCTTCATGCTCCCTAGGTTGATGGTGCTCGCATCCAGCATGCTGGCAGTGCTGGAGGTGCTGATGTCCGGGCGGAAAATCGCCGTGGATCCGCCCGTAAAGGTATTTACCTCCAACGTGGAGGCAGCCAGTGGTTCCACGATGCCACCTGCAGAGGCACTGAGAGTCTCGATGAAGCCCTCGCCGCTAACAGTACCTCCACTTTGTAGCGTGAAAGTGCCGGTCTGAGAGGCATCACCATTCATCTCTACCGTGCCAGCGCTGATAGTGAAAGCAGGCTGGCTGAACACGCCATTGATGATGACTTTTCCGGGGCCAGTTTTCGACAGCGCCGCGAATGAGTTAATGGCCGGACTGATGGTAAGGGTCGTGCCCGCCGCCACGTTGATGGAAGGCGTGCCGCCGAAATTAATCGCTCCTGCAGGAATGCTCGTCGTGGAGTTCGCAGTGAGCGCGCCATTGATCGTCAGCGTCCTCGTGCCGGCATTCACGGTGCCACCATTGATGGTGAGGGAGCCGATGGTTTCATTCCCACCGGGCAGGAAGCTGCCAGTGGCATTCACCGTCACCGCAGCAGTGTCCGCGATTTTTTCATTCTGCGTGCTCGTGACACTAGCCGTGGTAGCGGGAACAATGGGAGCGCTCCCAATGACAAGCGCACCGGGGATGCAGTTGTTCGGAGCGATGATGGTGGTGCGGGTCAGCCGCAGCTCTCCCTCCTGCACCGTGGTGGTGCCGGTGTAGGCGTTGTTGAGGCCCACGCCGCCCATCTGGACACGGCCATCTCCCGTTTTAGTGAGGCTGCCAGTGCCGCTGATCCCCGCGTCCAGATTGAGCTGCGGGGTGCCGTTTGAGGGTTCGCAACGCGCCGTTAGGTCAAAACCATTCAGAGCCAGAGAGGTTCCTGCGCCGACAACGAGATTCGCCGCTCCCGTGAGAGAAAATGTCTGGTTATCCCCGAGGATGAGATTGTTCGATACCGTGCAAGCCGCCCCGCTGTGGCTGGCAGTGATCCCATCGCCCAGCGTCAGAGGATTTCCTCCTAACGTCTGAGGAGAAATGTTAAATCCACCCACCGTGCCCGTGAAGCGGATCTCCGAAAAATTTCCGCCAATGTCATTCACCGTCGCTACATCCGCCGTGGCAACTCCCCCAAAATTCAAGATCGAGCCCGCCGTGGGCACGCCCGCAGGCGACCAATTCGCGGCACTACTCCAGAGAAGATCAGCGGGCGCACCGCCGCTCCAGGTCCGCGTGACGCCCGGATTTGCATTTACCACCGTGGCCGTGAAGTCATTCCCATCTCCCCCCACGTAGCTAAACCGAAAGGCATTCACGCCCTCCACCCGGATGAGGCCCTCGCTGATACCGGAGAAGGTAGGTGAGCTATCGATCCCGCCTACACTGGTTTTATCAATGAGGATGAACTCCGTCCCCACAGGAAACGCCGTGGTGGGACGGAGGGTGATGCCACCACCGTTAGCAATGACCGCACCACCCACCCGGAGCTGGTCATAGCCCGTGCCTGCGGTGGTGCCAATCAGGTCAAAAAACGCGGTATCTGCTCCGATGCCTCCGATGAAGGTGAGATCGCCATTGATGATCAGGCGGCCCGTCGCAGTCGCATCACCCGGATCAATATCGCCATCACCAGACAGTGACACATTGCCGCCCACCGTTCCTGTGCCGCGCAGCAGTCCGGTGGAAGACACCCCCATCCCACTCGTCATCGTGCTGGAATGAATCAGTTCCCCAGTCAATATCAGATTACCAAAGGACTGCGGAGCATCCATCCGGACCGTGCCTGTGCCACTCACCGTGACCTGACCACCACCAGTGATCGTGCTATTCACATCCAGCAAGCCCTCCACTGCCAGTTCTAGGTTATTACCTACTATCGTGATATCCGCTGTGGAAGTGAATGCCAGCGTGCCTCCCGCCGCGACGCTAAACCGGGTGAACTCTCCCAGCGTGATCGGCGCAGAAAGGGTGGTCGTGCCGGTCGTGTGAGTGGCGCGGAGGCTAGGGACAGTCAGCGCCGCTGGATCATTTGCAAACCTCAACGCGGCGCCTCCGAGAGTGTAGCCAGAGCCGGAGAATGTGAGCTGATCGAACAAGGTCAGCGCCGGCCGGTCATTGTTCATGGTCTTATTCAAGCCCGCCGCAGGAAAAATGACGTCCTCGTTATTATTGGGGACTCGATTCAAATCCCAGTTGGCGGTCGTATTCCAGTTCCCGCTGGATGAGCCGTCCCAGATGATCGCGGTTGCAGGATCTGCTGCTAGGAGAAGAGCAGCAGCCGTAAAGAACAAATGGTAGGGTGATTTTTTCATAGTAATAAAGATCCTTCATCTTCAATTCCGGGAAATATCAGAAATGGTTACCAAAAAAATCTATTTCCTGAAAAAAAACATAATTTAGAAGCCCAAAATAATTCTGTGGACTTGGCCACGCTCCCTAAGTGAAACTGCGACGGACGAAAAATGGAGCGGTGAAATTCACGGCAGCGGTCGGCAGCGGTCGGCAGCGGGCTGGTGGTGGTGGGGTTGTTTGTGCCATTTCGTTTTCCGCGATGGTGTGGGTGCGCTGATGCCGCTTTTGTGGACCTTGTGGTCGGTGCAGGGAAAACGTGCCGGCCTGAAGGGTTTCGGGATCGGATATGCCGGCGGAGCAGTGAGTTGCTTGATCCAGTCTCATTGATTGGAGAGCGCTTCCTGGCTGGGAGCGGTGATTTTATCGCTGTATCTGGGGGCTGTTTGGTGCGTTCGTGGCAAAGTTCCGCCCACGGAAGAATCTTCCGGGAACGGTGTTGAAAGTGGCGTCTTGCCATGGCGCGGTGCAGGCCGGGCTGGAGCTGCTGCGCGGCTGGTTATACTGGCGCGCTTTATATTTTGTGGAAAAGCAGGCTTCTGGATCAGGCCGCCTCCGGCGTGTGCCGCGTGGTGAAGAAAATCTCCATCCGGTGATGAAGATCCTCATAAAAGCGTTTCTTGATGGCCTCGAAGGCCGCGCGCTTGTCGCTTTCTGCCACGCCGATGGATTGCTCCTCGAGTTTCATTTTCTCTGCAAAGGATTTTTCCATCTCCACCAGAGAATCGAGAAACTCGCGGGCGGCGCGGGTGTGCTCGACACCATCGACCAAGGCATTTTCGAGCCGCTGATTGCGGGTGACGGCGATCAAATTCCCCTTGGAAAGCTGCTCCATGTAGCGGGTGCGGCTATGGCGGAAGGCGCGGTGCTCGGTTTCGAAGGTGATTTCATCGCGATCCACCAGCGAATCGTAGGGGCCAGCCTTGGTGAAAAATTTCACAATCAAAGGAATGGTGTCGATCAGCATGAACAACAGCGTCAGAATGATATAAGTGGAGAAGGCGAATTGACCGCCTTCACTCCCGGCTTGGAAAAGCGCATGAAGGGCCAGGGTCTGGGTGAGGATGTCACGGCGGAGTTCGGCCCGGATCTGGTCGAGACGAGCTGTTTCCTCAGTGGCAACGGCGGCGAGCTCGCCCTGGACGCGATTCAGTTCAGCGAGGCGGGTGTCGATCTGTTGTTTGATCGTCTCACGGAGGGCGTTCTGCTGGGTGACAAACTGCTCTGCTTGGTCGCTTTCGACTTTTTGCTTGAGGCCAGCGACCCGTGCGGACTCGGCTTTATTCGCAGTTGCGATATCGGAGAGCTTGCTTTCAAACAGGGCGATGGCCGCGACTTCCGCTTGGCGGGATTGAGTTTGGAGGGTGGCCTTCTCGGCGGATAGATGCTCGAGAAGCGCGCCGAGGCGTTTCGACTCCTCGCGGCGTGGCTCGAGTTGGTCGGAACGGACCGAACGGGCACGTGGGCCTTCGCCACGCAGGCCAGAGCGTTGGCCGTTGAGCTCGCGCTCGAACTCCGCCTGCCAGAAACCTAGCTCGGTCTGGAGCTTGGCATACTGCGGAGAAAATTCGTCAGCTTGCTTTTCAATGACGGTAAGGCGCTCACGAAACGGCGCGGTGCCCTCGTCGGTGGCGGCCTTGAGTTCGGTTTGTTGTTCCGCAGTGAGACCGGGGATGGCCGACTTGGTATCTGCGGCTTCCTGGAGGATGAAACGCGCTTGGAAGGACTCGTTCCACTTGACCCGTTGCTCGGCGAGGGCGGTTTCTAATTCGCCGACTTGCCCGCGGACCTTTTCCTTCTCCGCCTGGAAACCCGTACGGACGACTTCGATTTCCGCCGCGCGGTCCTTTTCAACGACTGACGAAATCGTATCTCGGAATAACAACAAGACTAACGGGTGAGCAATGGTGATCCCCATCAGGATGGCGACGACCATACGCAGACAAAATTGTGAGAATTTCCGAAAGATCGACGCATAGGCCCGGTAGCTGGCCAGCAACGCGCGATCGATGGTGAGGATGATGAATGCCCACACCGTCGCGACGGGATAAAGGACGCGGGCGTTATCGGTGAGGGTCGAGAGTGTGTAGGCGCAAGCGATGAAGGCGAACGCGCACGGGACCAGCACCGTGGCACCGAAAGCGACATACTTTCGTTGCTCCCAAGCCGGGCATTTTTCGAGAGTCTCGGTGCCAGCTCCGGAAAGCCAGAAAAACGCGCGTTTGATCATGTGCATAAAAATGGAAATTAACATTGAGTTACTTCCCGCTTCTCTCGGATATTTCATGCTCAGGATCTTTTTTCAAAATATGGTTGCAGAACCCGTGGTATGGGGGCGGAAAAATTCGTGTGCGGACTCAGTGCCGGGCTACGATGTCCGCCGTCACATTGTTAGGACTCGAGAAAAACAGCCAAGCATTCACCATGCCGAACAGTTCTCGGCTGAGGTCAACTTTTAGAAGTTTCGGCTAAAAGTTTTATGACACCCGCGATTCCTCAAAATCAGGAAACGCGGGTGTCACAAGCTCTAATCAGACCCGGAATTTCCATTTCCCTTCTGAATCCAAATCACGCCACGCAGGACGGGGCGCTTCTAGATCTTTCGATGCTTGACTGACCTTGCGGCCACCGATGCTGAGAAATGTCTCACAATCGACGGTCACGATATCCAGTCCCATATAGTAGGTGCCGTGAAGATTAATCACGGATTCCTCACCGAACACTTCGGCAAGATATTCCTTGAGCAGTTGCACTTCCTTTCGGCCTAAAAATAGGAAGGTTGGAATTTCTCCATGCTCGCTTTTTGAGCGAACGAGTTCAGACATGGCTTCGCCGTCCCAGACATCCTCGAAAGATAACTCGGACGGCACGGTACTCGTGTCCGGATATGGTCTGTGGTATTCTTTGGCATTCATAATGGTATTCATCGGTAGTGTTGTTTTGGACAACGCAGCTTTACTGCATACCCCGTGCCAGACGTCAGGATACCAAGCTTTTCTGCCTTGGATCACTCGATCTTAGAGCGGGATTTGCTAATGATTTTTAACCCGGCTCGCGGGCATCAATCATATAAAACCCACGTTACAAGTTACTTAAATATCATTGAACCATTCGGAATAATAGCAAATCGTGCACTGTGACTTTTTTGAAACATTTCTGTCTTATGGACTCATCGGTTTAGATACTCGTATGCTCAAAAATCAAAAATCACGTTCTCCGTCGAACTGTTTGCAAATTTCTCAGCCTTCACCGATCCTGTTGCCTTCACGGAAATCGATCTATTGGAAACTGCGCTCTGCTCGTTGGAAATTCAGGCGGTTTTTAGTTCGCGAACGCCAGCATCAGCAAAAGTGCCAAGAAGAATGCTGGATTCTTCGAGCGACTTATTTTTATCAGCTCTTCTTCAAACAAAAAACATTATGAAATCGATGGAATTCATCAAAGGTGTCGGCGACGGTTCAAAACTAGATTTCTCGCCTGTTCAAAACTAGACAGCTCTTCAGAGCGTGAATTCCCCGAGAATGCTAGGCCAGATGACTTTTGACATCACGAACGATGCCACTGCCGGCGGAGTGGTGGTCGCTCGCGAGATTGACATATTCGGCGTGCCCACGAGCCCCCCGACCGAATACGCTGCGTGGCTTGATCTATATCCCACGCTCACCGATCCCACTGTTGGTGGCGATCCCGATGGCGATGGCATCGAGAATCTACTCGAATATGCCCTTGATGGCGATCCGACCACTCAGGATCAAAGTATCCTTCCCGCGCTGGACGCTTCAGGCGCTAACTTCATTTTCAGCTTCACCCGCCGTGCGGAATCCATTGCCGATACCACCCAAGTTTTCCAATACGGTTCCAGTCTCACCACTTGGACGAATGTGAGCCTCACTGCACCAGTCGGAGTTGAAGTCACTCTTGGCAGCATTTCAAATGGACTCCAGCCAGTAACCGTCACGATCTATAAGAACGCTGCCGTGGATCAAAAAATCTTCGGGCGACTGATGGTGATAGCTAACTAAAAACCGTTAAAACCACCCGTTCTCAAAAACCAGCATTTGCGCTGGTTTTGGCACTCAGCGTGATTTTGCATTCCACGATGTAGGTGTTAGGTGGATTGCTAGGCAGCTCTGGGGGCAAGCTGGGCGATTTTTCACTCCAAAGTTGGATACCGTTGATTAGCGCGCGACTACGACGTGAGAATCGACCGCACCTCAGTGAGAGGGGAAGCCTGAAAACATCAAGATGATGCCAAATAAAAATCCTATTTCGGCCCGTCAAAATTTTACCTCAAAATTTTATCACCAATTATCCCTGATCGTGGAATCATCTAGCTCTGCCGCTTCAAAACCCGCCAGCCGATGATGCTGAGTATCATGACGAATACTCCGAGAAGCCACGGCCAGAATGGGGCGATGGTTGAAGAGCTTTCAGTAGCTTGAGGACGTTTGGTTTCTACGGCGGCTTCCGGGGTGTCTGATACCGCAGAATTAGAAGGCATATCGATTGCAGGTTGCGGTTTCTTTGGACCATCAGCGTTCATATTCTGAAACGCCAGCGGCTGCTTGGCTGGATCAAAACCTTTGAGTTGTTTGAAGATAATCTGTGCTTCAGGTTCTGAAATCCAACTACCCGGGTAATCTTGGCTTGGTGATTCAATTGCTACAATATATCTACCTCCTTTTACAGGATCAGATGAATACTTATTTTTAGCATAGTCAAAACTCACATTTCTACTTATCGCAAATATCCTACGGCCTGATAGACTTCTCGATATTCCTAATTCTTCTCCAATGATTGGAGCGTTAGGAACTATGGCCAATGTGTTCAAATGCTTTAATATTCCTGGATATTTTTCAACTGAACTTTTTAACATGGGGAAATCCTCAAATGAAGCAGGCAGACTTTTGCCCTGATCAATAAAATCGTCTTTCAGACTCATCGATATATCTCTACAAATACCAAGTGTAATTGTCGCGTTTCCTCCAGCATGCAAATGCATGATGGAAGAAAAAATACACGTTAGAATTAAAATGAGCTTCATTCTGCCCAGCGGTTATTTTTTCTGAAACGACGAATGCTTTTGGGGGAAAATATAGAATTTTCTGGCGTGATATTACTTACATCGTTTAATCCTTCGCTCATCAGTCTAGATTCATTATGATCATCTAGCTCAGATTGATCGGCAGGTTGATGTCCTATTTCATGAGATGCTGCTGCCACAATCCATTTGCTAAGCCTCTCGCGCGCTTGAATTGAATTAGGCCCGATTAAAGATTGATTATAGCCTTCACGACAACACTCTACGTAAACTGTCGAATGATCACTTCCTCCGTGAAACCCAGTTTCACCATCACGCTGAGACTCGTTTCCTACATTAATCGGGTCTTTGTCTGCATCATCGGGCCCTTGGTAAGCCGTTGTAATTAAAGCTACCCATAATTCATTTTTATCCGTGAGATTTTTTGAATTGTCCAGCGATGTAAGGATGGCACCAATATCTTCGTTACGACGAAATGGAATCAATTTATCAAGATTGAAACCACCTGAGTCAATTACATCAACAAATGCTGTTTTAAAATAATTTTTCATCTGTGAATTGACTAAGTTTAAGCGTGGTAGTGGCTCTATATCTAATCCCATATCATCGTCATCATAAAGTCTAAAGCCTGAATTGATCGGTGTTGATGTGTAGTTTCCGGCAATAATTACGGTATCGTGAGAATTTTCTCCTGGGGGAAGATTTAATCTTGTTGTTCCAATGACTGGATGGGACACACTTTGTATAATAATTTCCCCATCTTCTAAATTGGTGAAACTCGTAATATCAGATATATTAGGCTGAATCTCTAACTCAGTCGTCGGCCCTGAAGGATTTAGAGTGACGCTCGAAATATAAGGATTCGTGGAATCACTCAGATCATTCCTTTTGTATCCAAACGCATCCACCGGGATAGCGGCCATCGAGTCATTTTCTACCCATAATCTGCGCCAGACGGTGAGCAGTGGGGAGGCGGGAGCACCGCCGGTTTGAGTGAGTTCTGGACCGAGATATTTTACTGCCGTCGAAGTGGTTACTTGCACTCCGGTATACATGGATGGATCGACTAATGACGTGACGACTCGGTAGTTATTGCCCGGCTGCATCCCGACTCGAAAGATAAACTTGGCCTCACCATTTTGATCGACGAGTCCCTGTGCGGTATCGCCTCCCCATCCGGCGCCTGTCCAGAATTGGCCACTTTGAGTGGTATTTAGATAGTCCGCTAAATTATCATTTCCCGACTTGCCATTGGTATCAATGATTGCCGGGCCATCCGTCGTATCGAATGTTTCTGAGGTGCTATCATCCACATCGAAGGCTTTGACGTAGACGGTTTGGCCTACCAGAGACGCGGCGGTCTTCACGACGACTTCGAGCTTATGCCGGATCACGGTATCAAGCGGATTCTTATAGTCTGGAAAAATGCGTGTTCCTTTAATTTGACTATTCCATGGATCAACATGAGCACTCACATTATCAAATCCGAGAATCGGTTTCCAATCGACGGTTACCGGAGCGATGACCGCCCGGTAGTCTCGATAGATGGGATCATAGATATTAACCGAGCGTAGCATATTACTGGCCGTGGTTCCAAACGTTTGATTAATCGGTTGAAAGCCACCGATGCCGATAAATGGTGCTCCAAGATTATCTGCGGGCGAGATATTGAGGAAAAAACTCCAGCGGCGATACGGTTGGTCAAACTCTCCGATACCAATGATGGGCAAATCAATCTGAGCGGTGTAGCGTTGGTTCGTATCGTTAGAAATATTGGGTAACTGAACCACTTCGTTCACCGCAATCAGCGTGCCACTATAGTAGCCCGTGGTATAGACAGCCGTTTCGACTCCCGTAGTAATATTCTGTCGGTATATTTTAATCCGATATGGTGTGAGCAGACCATTGAGGCCGCCATTGACATAGCCTGTGGTGACCGATGCATAAGTATAAATTCGCAACTTCATCGGTAGCAGCACGGGCACGGGAGGAGCTTGGCCACCGTCACCGGGATTGGTGGGCGAGCTGCCTTGGATGATTTCGTTTTTATCTAACGTGCCATCGCCGTCGCTATCTGCTAGATTGGGATCCGTCCCGAGTGTGCTCTCTTCACTATTCGTAAGTCCGTCCGAATCGGCATCCACATCAGCGACTCGCGTGCGGAAGAAATTTCGAGGAACTGCGGCAGACCTCGGCGGAGTGGTGAAGGCTGTGCTGGAACCTGAAGAAATGAAGGGCGCACCCAGTGACGACCAAGAAGAGGCGAGATCGGTGGATGACAGAACTTGGTATTCTTTACCCACGAATTGTGGCCACTGGAGATCGAGTGAAAGCGGATTGGTGAGATTGGGAGTCGCCATGATTCGGTAGATGCCGAGTGGCGGAGTCGAGCTGAGTGGATCGGTGCCGGCGATGGATTCGAGCTGGTTAGAAAATCCATCACCATCGGGATCGGCGGCAGGGGCTTGGTTCGCATTCGCATTTCCGGTGGTAGAGAACCCGTATTGTAGCTCCCAAACGTCCGACATTCCGTCGCTATCCACATCAAGAATCGCGTGGGCGGGTGAGGCGATTAAAAAGCTGAACAAGAAGATAAACCGGCAGGGCGATTGGTTGGCGGAGCGGCTTCCCTCGCCAGTCTTGAATTTTTGCTTTATGCCTAGACAAAGCACTCCAATTTTGTAAGTTAGGTTCGTCATGACCTTAACGATGCCCTTCAGCCCAAGGATGCAGGAGAATCCACTGCTCCGCATCCGCACCGCCACCGAACCACTCGAAATCAGCCAACTCCGGGCGGTCCTCAACCAA
>JANORE010000114.1:0-6709 GCA_031415155.1 Akkermansiaceae bacterium
AGACATCATCAAGCTCGACGATCACGTCGGCCTGAATGGCTCGATGCCATATCTCGGTTCGCTATTTAAAGAGGGCGATCTCGGCATCGTCCAAGGCGTCGGCTATCCGAATCCTAACCGCTCACACTTTGTCTCCACCTCGATCTGGGAAACGGCAGATCCGGGCTATCGTTCGCCCACCGGTTGGCTGGGCCGCTACTTCGACAATGCTTGCCCTGGAGCCGATCCCACCGTCGGCATGAGTTTTAGTAAAACGCAGCCGGAGAGTTTCGGAGCGGTGAAAAATCCCGGTGTTTGCCTGAACTCGCCTGAGCTTTATCGCTGGATTCATGGTGGCGGTGAAAAGGCACAGGCCGAAGAATTTTTCGCGGATCTGAACCAACCGAACGACTCTGAAGACAGTGAGGAAACGCCTTCCGATGGCGGCTCCATCGCCATGGCGGCTGGCGGAAAAGTTGGCGGTATCCGTGGTGAAGCCACCTTAGATTTCCTCGAACGTGTCGCTCTCGATGCTCGTGTCAGCTCGAAGCAAATCCTCGAACTCGCCGCGAAACATCGCACGTCCGTCCGTTACGACGGCACGCCACTGGCCAAAAACTTAAACTTAGTTTCTCGCATGATCGCCGGTGGAATGCCGACTCGCGTCTACTACGTCAGCCACGGTGGTTTCGATACTCACAATCAACAGGCGAATTCCCATGATCGACTACTAGGCCAGATGGACAGTGCCTTGAAATCCTTTTTCGCGGATCTTAAAGAGCAAGGAAATGACAAGCGCGTGGTGTTGATGACGTTCTCGGAGTTTGGCCGCCGTGTTTCCGAAAACTCGAGCGCTGGCACCGATCACGGGAAAGCCTCGTGCCTTTTCCTCGCGGGTCCAGGCATCAAGGGCGGTCTCCACGGCAAGCATCCGAGTCTCACCGATCTATCCGATGGCGACATCCAGCACACCGTCGATTTCCGCAGTGTCTATGGCTCCGTGCTTCAGGATTGGCTCAAAGCGCCGTCCCTCAAGCCGATTCTCAATGGGGAATTCCCCAAAATGGGACTGATCGGTTAGCCCCGGAAATTAATCCTTCGCCGATTTCGGGTCGAGAGCATCGCGTAAGCCGTCGCCGAGGAAATTGAGGGCGAATAACGTACTGGCGAAAAAGAGCGACGGGAAAAATAGAAGTAGCCAGCTCGTTTCCATCCGGTCCGCGCCTTCCTTGATGAGAATTCCCCACGAACTATTCGGCGGTTTTACGCCAAGACCGAGGAACGACAGAACGCTTTCTAACAACATGATTCCCGGCACGGCGAGCGTGGTGTAAATAATGATCGGGCCGATGACGTTTGGCAGGATGTGGCGGAATAAAATGCGTTGATGACTCAGGCCCAGTGAGACCGCCGCTTCCACAAAATCTTGTTTTTTCACCGCCATCACCTGCGCTCTGACGATCCGCGCAATCGTCAGCCATCCAATCGCACCGATGGCGATGAAGAGGGGAATGAGTGTCGTGATCGGAGCGACCCGATCGCGTGCCCAGCCGGTGATTTGAATCAACCACTCGGTGAATTCTGAGGACGGTTTATCCACGACCAGCGCGAAGAGAATCACCAATACCAGGAAAGGGAGCGCGAATAAAATATCGACGAACCGCATCAGCAAATCATCCAATTTACCACCGACATAGCCAGCCACCGCGCCGTAAATCATCCCGATGCAAACCGCGACGGCGGTAGCAACGATTCCAACTAACAGAGAAACTTGGCCGCCATAAAGCACTCGCGAGAAGAGATCGCGTCCCAATTGATCCGTGCCGAACCAATGCGCGGCAGACGGCGCGGCGGCCGTATTTGTTAGATTGATTGCGGTCGAGCTTTTAACGAATGGCAGTAGTGGCCCGACGAAACAAATAGTGAAGATGAATACGAGAACGACTAAACTGATGATTGCTGCGCGGTTGTGGGCGAGTCGATGCCATGCGTCTTTCCAAAGTGAGCTACCTTTTTCCATGAAGAAGTTTTTTGATTTTCAGGGTTGAGTTTTCATGCTTTCCGAAGTCGTGGATTGAGGGCGATCTGCACGAGGTCTGCCGCTAAATTCGCAGCAACGATGAGGAAACCGTAAAACAAAACGAGTCCTTGAATGAGGAAGAACTCACGATCCGTCGCCGCATTGACGAAGTGCTGACCCATCCCCGGGATTTGAAAAATCGTCTCAATGACGAATGAACCGGAAATCATCCCGGCGAAGGCGGGCCCGATGAATGCGACTGCTGGAATGAGCCCGCCGCGGAGCGCATGACGGATCACGATTTGCCAACCCGGCACGCCTTTCGCCCAAGCCGTGCGGATGTAATCTTGCGAGAGCACATCGAGCATTCCGCCACGGGCGAGACGGGCGAGATAAGCGGCATTGATCAGACCAAGGGTGATCGCGGGTAAAATCCAATCGGTCGGTGAAGCCCAGCCAGCTACGTTGAGTGATTTGATATTAAGCCCGGCCGTGACTGCCAGCAACGGCCCGATGACGAAGCTGGGTAGACAAATCCCGACCATGGCTCCGGCGAGACAGGTGAAATCCATACTGGTATTTTTCCTAACCGCTGCGATGACGCCTGCTGGCACCCCCACGATCAAGGCGATGCCGATGGAGAGTAGGCCAAGAGCGAGTGAGACAGGAAATGACTCGGCGATGATTTCAGAAACTTTGACCCCGTCCTTCTTAATCAGATCGCCGAGGTCGCGATGGATGATGATGTTCTTGAGATACCGACCGTATTGAATGTGTAGCGGTTGATCGAGTCCGGTGTATTCCTTCATCCGCTTCAGGGCGTGAGCAGGGATTTTCTTATCATCCGAGTACGGACTGCCCGGCATGATGCGGACAATGAAAAACGTCAGCGTGACGAGGACCAACAAGGTGAGGATGCCTTGGCCGATACGACTGATAATGATGCGAATCATGGGGGAGGGGGATTTGCGTTTTGAGAACTGGGCTGAAGCCGGAGAAATTGATACGGATTATTAGAAAGTAGCAATGGATGCCAACCTTGGACGGCGGGATGGAGGAGATAGTTACGTGACTGCCAAGTGATCGGTAAAATCGGTGCTTCGTTCATCAGGATCGTCTCTGCCTCATGAAAAATCGCAAGTCGTCGCGCGGCGTCTGATTCTTGAAATGATTTTTTGAGTAATTCAGCAAACTCAGAATTGTCCCAGCCCGTGTTATTATTTCCATTTCCCGGGGTCCACATTTCCAGAAAGGTCAAAGGATCCAGATAATCGCCGATCCAGCCGCTGTAGGAAATATCATACTCCCTTTCTTCCGTCGCGGCTTTGAAGGCCGTCGCCTCCTTTTTCTCGATGCCCACCTGCACCCCGAGAGTTTTTTGCCACATGCTTTGGATGGCTTGGGAACTGTTGGCACCTGTTTCACTGCTGCTGGGGATGAGGATGCTCAGTCGCGGAAATCCTTTCCCGTCGGGATAACCAGCTTCCGCCAGAAGGCGTTTTGCCTTTTCTGGATCATACACCCCGACGCGCGGCGGCTGGTAATCTCCCATGGGCGGGGTGATGGCATAGGCAGGTTTAAAGCCCCGGAAAACCTGATTACTCAGAGTTTCCCGATCCACAGCAAGGCTCAGTGCTTGGCGCACCCGGACGTCACTCAGCGGTTTGCGACTGATATTGTAGCGCATGAAAAAAGTGCCAGCGTATGGCTCTTGCCTCAAAACTGCCGGATTTACCTTTTTCATCAGGTCAACGACTTCGGTAGTCGCAATATAAGTCGTATGGAGTTGGCCATCACGAAACATGCGGGCCTCGGTGAAGAAATTGGGAATTGGCAGAAAGCGCACACCGTTCAGCGTGACATTGGCAGCATTCCAGTAGTGCGGATTCCGCTCCACTTCCACATGGTCATTGCGCCGCCAGGATTTCAGCTTGTAGGGGCCGTTGCTGACGACGTTTTCCTTGCGCGACCAAGGATTGCCGATCCGATCAATTTTTCCATGTTTGAGGACGACGTGACGAGGAACTGGATACCAAGTGTGATGCTTCAGAATTTCGCGAAAATAGGGAGTCGGGCCACGCAACGTCAGGCGGAGCGTGAGGTCATTCAGCACTTCCACGCCGACGCTGGAGAAATTTTTCGTCACGCTTTTATTGAAGTCTTCCGCCCCTTTTAAAAAATAAAGCATCTCGCAATACTTCGCACCGAAGTCTGGCGAAAGGATGCGCTCGTAGGAAAAGGCAAAATCGTGCGCAGTGACTGGCGCTCCATCCGACCATTTTCCATCGGGCCGGAGCTTCGCGGTCCAGACGGTGGCGGTGTCATCAGGCGTCACTTCGATCGCGGCCCCGCCGGGAGTCGCGGTATCGACTTTCGGGTCATCGGCGATGAGACCTTCGAACAAGGCCCGCGCGATGTTTCCCTCGGAGACCCAGCCTGTCACTTGCGGATCTAGGCTCTTCGGCTCGATCCCATTTCCGACGAGCAAAATCCCTTCACGCGTCGCCCGATCGACCTGCGATTCCTTTTCACAAGAACTCAGCATAAGGCACAACAAGCCAAGAATCAGGGGCCAACAATGACGCATCACAGGGCGGACTATGACCAGACTCTTCAAGAATGCATGGGAATTTTTACAGAAATTATGAGTCGCCGACATTCCCATGAACAAATTTTGACAAATTCTTCGCTGCCCTTAATCTCCGCAGCATTCCAAGTGACGACAGCAAACTGCCGTCCATTTTTCATAAAGAATCGCTCATGAACACACTCCGCACCTTCACCACTGGCTCCGGCACTACCGGTAATTTCCACTCGCTCCCCGCCCTCGCCGAGCAAGGTTTCCCGGATCTCGCGCGTCTGCCCATTTCCATCCGAATCGTGCTTGAGTCCCTCCTCCGCAACAACGACGGGCTGAAAGTCTCGGAAAAGGACATCACCAACCTCGCCAACTACAATGCTGCCGCTCCCGGCGATTATGAAATCCCCTTCGTCGTCGCCCGCATCGTCCTCCAAGATTTCACTGGCGTGCCGCTCCTCGTGGACCTCGCTGCCATGCGCTCCGCCGTCCATGGCATGGGCAAAGATGCGAAAATGATCGAGCCACTCGTCCCCGTCGATCTTGTCGTCGATCACTCGGTGCAAGTGGATTACGCGGGTGGAGCTGACTCGCTAGAGAAAAATCTGGACCTCGAATTCCACCGGAACCGCGAGCGTTACGAGTTCCTGAAATGGGGCGAGCAAGCGTTCGACACCTTCAAGGTGGTGCCGCCCGGCATCGGCATCGTCCACCAAGTCAATCTGGAATACCTCGCGAAATGCGTGCTTGAGAAAAACGGCGTTTTTTACCCAGACACGCTCGTCGGCACGGATTCTCACACGACGATGATCAACGGTCTCGGTGTGGTCGGCTGGGGCGTGGGCGGCATCGAGGCAGAAGCCGGGATGCTCGGGCAACCTGTCACTTTTCTCGTTCCAGAAGTCGTTGGAGTTTATCTCACGGGCACGCTCAACACCGGCGTCACCGCCACGGATCTCGTGCTCCTCGTCACCGAAGTTTTACGGAAGACGAAAGTCGTCGGGAAATTTGTCGAATTCTATGGCCCCGGCGCGAAGGCGCTTTCCCTGCCAGACCGCGCCACCATCGCCAACATGGCTCCCGAATACGGGGCCACCATGGGCTTCTTCGGCATCGATGAAATTACCATCGGCTACCTCGTCGGCACCGGACGTCCTGCCGAACTCTGCAAGACCGTCGAAAATTACTACAAAGCGCAAGAGCTCTGGGGCATCCCCACCGATCGTGATGCGTTAGAATTTTCCCAAGTCGTCGATCTCGATCTTTCCACCGTCAAGCCCGGCGTCGCCGGACCCAAACGCCCGCAAGACCGGATCGAGATCGAGTCACTCAAGACCAAATGGGCCTCACTCCTGACTGGTCCCGCACCCGATGGTTACAACAAGCAGCCCGCCCTCGGCTCCTCAGACCCACTCGATCTTCCCGCAACCCTGGACTCCACACCAGATGCAGAGCTAGGCTTCGGTGCCCAAGTCGGAATCATCACCGAATCAAGTGACATCCCCAGCTATCCCATTTACGAAGTCACCGTCGATAGCAAAGGTGGCATTAAAGACACCATCACCCACGGCTCCGTCCTCATCGCCGCCATCACCAGCTGCACGAATACCTCCAACCCCAGCGTCATGCTCGCCGCCGGTCTGCTGGCCCAAAAAGCCAACGCCGCCGGACTCACCATCAAGCCCTCCATCAAGACCTCTCTCGGACCTGGCTCGCGCGTCGTCACCGACTACCTCAACAAAACCGGCCTCCAGTCCGAGCTCGACCAACTCGGCTTCCAAACCGTCGGCTACGGCTGCACCACCTGTATCGGAAACTCCGGCCCGCTTGATCCGGGCATCGAGGACGTCGTGAAATCCGAGGACATCATCGCCGCCTCCGTTCTGTCAGGAAATCGCAACTTCGAAGCCCGCGTCCACCAGTCCATCAAGGCGAATTTCCTGATGTCCCCACCTCTTGTCGTCGCCTTCGCCATCGCAGGCACCATCGACATCGACATGGAAACCGAGCCCCTCGGCTACGGCACCGACGGCACGCCTGTCTTTCTCGCCGAGATCTGGCCCACCTCCGCCGAGATCGAGGCCGCCATGAACGCCTCCCTCCGGCCCGATGTTTTCCAAAAACTCTACACC
>JANORE010000115.1:0-3738 GCA_031415155.1 Akkermansiaceae bacterium
GTGTGGAGGGCATTGTCATTGCCGACCCAGCCAATCATTCTCTTAAGATATTCACGGCTCAGTATAATACCTCTCGGTCAAACAAGGTTTCGAGGGTGAAGATTTTCGGGTGGCGTGCCAATTCAGATGGTGCTGGAGTTAATGATAGCAGTGAAATCAATGATTGCTTCTATCGCGTGCAGGATGATGGCTTCTACCCTAAAGGGATTAGCCTGAAAAATTGTGTTTTGTGGACAGACGCCAACGGAACAAATTTAAGGCTATCGGCTATGGCGGATTTGAAAGCACCGTCAATGACGGTCGATAATATCGACGTAATCTTCAGGCGGAATATCGGTTGGAGTTCATCTGGGGCGATCGAATTACCTGCTGGTGATGGTGGGCACAGTATGAAACCGTTTACATTTTCTAATATCAATATCTCGGATCCAAATCCTACCAAACCTCCGTTTAGAATCGTCCAAGGATCACAAGGTTCGTTGAAAAATGTCACTTTCCAGAATATCACCATCGCCAAGATGCCACGAGATTTAAGTCAGGCTTCAAAGCCGATGGCTAAGAATGTGATCCAAAGCACGGGCGGTGCGATCCAGTTGGCCTTTAAAAATCTTAAGATTGAAGGAGTTCAAGTAACACAGTCGAACTATTCCACTTACTTTGATATTACAGGTAGTAATGTTTCAGTGACTTTCGACACAGGCATCGTGACACCACCACCATCTGGAGGTTTGGCGAATGGTAATTACACTATTCAGAGAGGGAGTGATTTCCTCACTTCCGTTGGTGACATGCAAGGGATCACATTTGGGACTCAGACTGGGAATACGACTTGGACGCTCAATAATCAATCTGATGGAACCGTGACGCTGGCTTCTCTCAATCGATTCATTGAAATTGAGGATGCTCCTGTTATCCAGGGGCGGATCGTCAGACTTTCGGGTGATAGCGTAGTTCGTAATCATTCTAAGTGGAAGCTTGTCTCGATAGCGGGTGGGAAATTTCAATTGATTCCATTCAATGATAATAACTATGCACTAGATATATGGGCAACGACTCCGACGGCAACCAACCCGTCGGGGAAAATTGTACATCTTTGGTATAGAAATGTGTCTGAAGCAAATCAGACGTTGACGTTTAGTAAGGTGAATTAAGACTATTCATTTTCGTCTGTAATTGGAGCGGTTGATTGTTGAAACCAAGCGTCGTCCACAAAAAAATCTTTTGTAAGGTGATCTGCTCAAGGGGCGATACACCGTGGGAAACGCTCATCGAGATGCCGTGGCATGGAGATCTACTCCTCGCCACGGCATATTTTCTTGAGGTGATTATTCGCCACGCCTGAGCAAGTCCCAAACGCCTTGGATAGGGATTTGCTGATACGGATTCATCCGTGTCATCGTTTGCGAATCGATGACATTCATGATGCCGGGCAGGCGGAATGAGCACATCGGTGACGGATTCCTTGAGAAGGATTAGTTCTACGCCCGATGGCCTAACACTGGATAGATCAATCCTGAAATCACAGCAGTAACGATAAGGTAGCCGACACATTTAGTCCTTTCAGCTATCGCGTTCTTCGTATCCGGTGTTTGATTCTTCCTTGGCAAACTCGACCTCTCAATCCCCTGAAAGAAAAATCACCCAATTTCACAATCAGAGCCGTAGGGTAAATATCTTCATTTTCTACGGAACATCGTATTTCATAGGTTTTGCAACGGTGATTGGGGAGGATTTGAGAGTTTACCGAATTCGCTCCGTGCATCCCATTGATGATGAGAGTTCCTTATTTTTAGACGATCAGACGCACAAAAAAGTAAGCCATGCGTTGCAATGAAATTTCTTGATGATAAGTATCATCCAAATTTACTGCCATGGGACTCGAAAAAATTACGCAAAAACTCCAAGAAGCACTCCAGTCAGCTCAAAGTCTCGCCTCAAAATCGGCTCACTCAGAATTGAAAAGTGCTCATGTGTTACTCGCTCTCCTCCAGCAAGACGGTGGCATCGCCACGCCGATTTTACAGAAAGCGGGTGTCGATATTTCTCGCTTAAAAGCCTCTGTGGCTGCCGCACTAAGCCGCGAACCCAGTGTCCAAGGTGCATCGACACAGCCGCAAATCAGTGTCGGCTTACGGGCGACTTTGGACTCAGCCGATGCAGCACGCGAATCGCTCGGCGACGACTATCTCAGCGTCGAGCACTTCATTCTCGGTGCTTTAAAGGGAGATTCGCCTGCGGGTAAACTGCTGAATGAAGCTGGGCTCGACGAAAAAAAAGCACGCGAAGCCATCACGAGTATTCGCGGTTCGCAAAAGGTGACGGATGATTCTCCAGAGGGAAAATATCAGACACTTGAGAAATACGGCACCGATCTCACGGCTCGCGCTCGCGAGGGAAAAATCGACCCGGTCATCGGGCGTGACGAAGAAATCCGCCGCGTGCTGCAAGTGCTTTCTCGGCGCACGAAAAATAATCCCGTCCTCATCGGTGAACCGGGCGTTGGAAAAACGGCGATTGTTGAAGGCCTTGCCAGAAGAATCGTTTCCGGTGATGTGCCGGACTCGATGAAAAATAAGCGCGTTATTTCGATGGATCTTGGCGGCATGTTAGCAGGCGCAAAATATCGTGGTGAGTTCGAAGAGCGGCTCAAAGCATTTCTCAAAGAGGTTACCGATTCGAACGGGCAAATTATCCTATTTGTCGATGAACTCCACACCATCGTCGGTGCTGGTGCCAGCGAAGGCGCGGTGGACGCCTCGAATTTACTTAAGCCGCAACTCGCTCGTGGTGAACTCCGAACGATCGGTGCGACGACTCTGGAAGAATACCGGAAGTATATTGAAAAAGATGCCGCACTGGAACGTCGTTTCCAGCCAGTGATGGTCGGCGAGCCATCGGTGGAAGATACGATTGCGATCTTGCGTGGCTTGAAAGAACGCTACGAGGTGCATCACGGTGTTCGAATCCAAGATGGTGCTTTGGTCGCAGCCGCGACGCTCTCGGACCGCTATATTTCGGGTCGATTTTTACCCGATAAAGCCGTCGATCTTGTCGATGAAGCGGCGGCTCGTTTGAAAATTGAGCTGGATTCCATGCCGACGGAAATTGATGGGTTAGAGCGACAGATTCTTCAGTTAGAAATGGAGAAAAAAGCACTCGAAAAAGAAACCGACAAAGCCTCAATCGCTCGCTTAAATAAAGTGAAGGAAGAGCAGGCCAACTTGCGCGAAAAATCCTCAGGCCTCATGGCGCAGTGGCGAAATGAGAAGGCGATCATTGATCAAGTTCGGACAGCTCAAGAAAAGATCGAATCACTTAAAGGCGAGGGAGAACGTGCCCAACGCATCGGCGATCTCACCCGAGCGTCGCAGATCACCTATGGAGATTTGCCGGAGGCGCAGCGCGATCTGGAGGCGGCAAAACAACAGCTCGCTTCACGCCAAGGCCAAGGCGCACTACTCACCGAAGAAGTGACCGAGGAGGACATTGCCCGGATCGTTTCTTCATGGACTGGAATTCCGGTGAGTCGCTTGCAGGAAGGCGAAAAACAAAAATTGGTGAGCATGGAGCAGCGACTCGGTGAGCGAGTCGTAGGCCAGAAAAAAGCAATTCGGGCGGTGGCGAATGCCATTCGTAGGGCACGAGCTGGACTGCAAGATGAGAATCGTCCGATCGGTTCTTTCATTTTCCTCGGGCCGACTGGAGTGGGAAAAACCGAACTTTCTAAGGCATTAGCGG
>JANORE010000116.1:0-7325 GCA_031415155.1 Akkermansiaceae bacterium
CCGTGAAGTTTATCCGCTGGTTGAAAAATCATTTCGATAGCAAGGCCACCTGGGCCCAAGCACTCACGCGTCTCGCCAAGATCTATGCAACCTCATGACTCCAAAGTTGGACACTGTTGTTATTAATTTATCTAACGCTTAAAAATGACGATGCCAAATTGGCGAAACTAACGTGCGGAAGCTCGGTTCACCGGGAATAGCAACTTCATGAACCGCTTCGCTGCAGGCGGAGGAGTAGGCGTTTGATGGAGTCCGGATTTTTCCTCTGGTCCACAACCGCATCGATATAAATCGTTTCGCCGATGACTCGGTAATAAATGAAAAAGGGAAACACGCGGGCAATCATCCGGTGAGAGCCTTCGAACTGCCGATGATACCCATGGTGAAGGAGCAGTGACTCGATGTCTGCACTCAGAGAATCAAGGAAGTAATCTCCAATGCCCGACTCCTGGCGTTCGTAGAACAGTAGACGTCGAAGAGATCCTCCTTGGCATGAGTGAGGACCTGGATTTTCACGCGGTCCGTTCCCTTAACTCTTTTTTGACTAGTTTCCAGCCCTCGTAAACCGCCTCGCCAGATTCGATCATTTTCATCCTGCGATTCAGAATTTCACGATGCCAATCCGTTGGATCGGACTCTTCGAAATTCTGGTGAAGGCTGCACCACAGGGCTTCCATCGCCATCAGCTTTTCAGCCGTCGTGAGACTGGGAATTTGTTCACAGACGTTTGGCATGGGATGTGGGTAGCATGAATGCGTTTGAAGGAAAGGAGAGAGTCACCGAGGGCGCATTGCGCCAAACTAAATGACAGCGGGGAGGCCGCGAAAAAGAAGCTGAACGAGGTCGTTGCGCCAGAAATAATGGCACCAGATGAAATCACTATCTGGGATCATGAGTCAAAAAAGTCAGAATCCGTATTTAGCAAGTTGCCGCGCCCGTTACCCGAGCCGCAATCGCATGGGGAGAAGCGCGATGATCGATGAGGCGCATATACAACGTCGTAATCTTCTCGGAACCGGGCAAGATGCCCGGATAACGGACTGGAGCGGGACGCTCCAGCTACATTTCCCGGAACTGGCGAGGGATTAGCATTTGCGAGTGCGCGTCATAAATCTCGAAATTTCCGATGCCACTCGGCATAAATCTGTGGAGAAATTTCCGATGGCTTGATCTCCGAACGTCCGCCCCAGAAGACGTTGGTGTAGGAAACGGGGATGCCGACTGCGGCGAGGTGCTTGTCGATGGCGGCTTTGTGTTCTAGCACTCGGGGTTTTTCAGTGCCGTGCATGACGCCCATGATGTTGACGTTGCCGAATTGTGGTCCGCCTTCGCGCCAGTAGGCATGGGTCATGCAGAAATGACGACCGACCTCACCGCCGGCTTCTATTTCCCGGCCCTTTGGCACCGCCCAGTGGAACAGGCCGTTGAAGCGAGTCACGCGCTCGCCAGTGGCGGATGGCTTGACGTGTTCGAGGAACGTGGAAAAGCGACCGATGACTTTTTTCGCGTTTAGCGTTTCTGCGACTTCACAAAAACGGTCTAGGGAAACTCCGGCGATCTGGGCGCGGTTGTCCCATGGATTTTCGCTAATCTCATCCAGCGTGAGTTCTTCCTTCATCGCGAGAAGCACATCCCATTCTTCTTGGGTGAGATCGACAGCAGTGGTCGTCATCATGATGGCGGACTCCTCGGCCTTGTCGCCGGGCTCGAGAATTTTCCGGCGGACGTGACCGACGCCGAGAGCGAACACTCCATTGGCGGGCATGAGGAGATATTCCGTCGCGCCCGTGAGCCTAAGGAGTTCCGTGGCGTGGAAATCTAACGATTCACCGACGGGAACTTTGAGCGTGGTCCATAGCCGATAGCCGGAACCGGAGACATCCGTGTCTGTGGAGCGGATGACGACGTGCCCGGAAAATGGATCTTCCTTGGCCATGAAATCAAACGCGGCATTGAGCTTTTCCTCCGGCACTTTCCAAGCGACGAGTGCGCCGTGAGCCAGCTTGGTAGAGAGCAAGGTCTGCCTCACGCGTCTCACGACTCCGGCCTCGACCATTGCCCGGATGCGCTCGATCACGGTATCTAACGGCACGCCGGATTTTTCCGCGATCACATGGAATGGATGGCGCTGGAATCCAGCAATGAGATCCTCGGAAATGGCGAGAATGGAGGCGTTGATCGGGTCGGAATGCTCAATAGGGATGACGGAATTCATGAGTGAAAAAGTGATGGAGCGCGGTGTGTTTTGCTCGGCTGATTTTGCCAAATACCTCGCGAATTATGCGGAAGTTTCAGCGGTGAGAGTCTTGACATAGTCGAGAGCAGGCCCGCGATCAAGGATTCGTCCTTCGAGTTGCTCCGTTTGGACCATTTCTAGGATTTCCTTAAATCTTGGTCCCGCCTTGAGTCCCAGTGAAATCAAGTCCCGTCCGGTCACGAGTGGCGGCGGGATGAGCGGCTCCGAGGCGAATTCCACCGCCTTGGCCTGGAGAAATTCGTAGTTGTCCGTGAAGCCATTCGACGAGCCGCAATCCACACGATGCAGCTCCATTTCCTGCGGGAAAGTCGGCTCGGACATGAAGCGCTTGAGCTTGGCGGTCCGCATTTGCTGCACATTCATGAACTGCATGTGCCGCGCCACCATCGGGACCACGGCGGCGATGACATCGTTCGAAAAACGCAGGCGATGGAGGATCGAGTTTGCCATTTCTGCCCCCATCGCGTCGTGGCCATTAAAGCGAATCCGTCCCGTCTCGTTATCGAATGTCTGGGTGGGCGGCTTCGCAATATCGTGCAGCATGACGGCGAGGCAAAGCTCCAGTGGCGCGTCTGGCTCTAGCATATCGAGCATGATGCATGTGTGAATGTAGACATCGCCTTCAGGATGCCACTCGGGCGGTTGCTCACAGCCGATGGTTTTTAAAAACTCCGGGATGATGTGCATCATCAACCCCGTTTCCACGAGCAACTCAATCCCCGCCCGGCGACGAGGTGACGTGATGATTTTCACCAACTCATCGCGGATTCGCTCCGGTGAAATTTTTCCCAAGAGCGCGGCACAACTTGCAATCGCCGCTTGGGTTTTTGGCTCGATTTCAAAGTCTAACACGATCGAGAACCGAACCGCTCTCAATAACCGCAGTGCGTCTTCTGAGAATCGCTCCACCGGATCGCCAATCGCGCGCAGCACTCCAGCTCGTAAATCGGCGAGTCCGTCCACGTGGTCGATCACCTCGCCAGTTTCTGGCTTCTCGAATAGGCCATTCACCGTGAAATCTCGGCGTTGGGCGTCTTCCGGTGCGGTTGCAAAAGTGACGGAATCTGGCCGTCTGCCGTCCTTATAGCTCCCGTCCGTTCGAAATGTGGCGATCTCTATATGATGGCCGCAGTGCTTGGCGATCACCACGCCGAAGTGAGCACCCACCTCATTGGATCCGGGAAAAAGCTGGGTCACTTCCGCTGGCCGTGCCGACGTCGCGATGTCATAGTCTTTCGGCACCCGGCCTAACCATTTATCTCGCACGCAGCCGCCTGCAAACAGTGCCTCGTGTCCCGCCGCTGTCAGACGGTGAGTCAGTTCAAGTGCGGCTTCGCGAGGATTCATGCGTGCAAGATTGTCTGGCGACAGTTGGAACTCAAGATCGAACGGATCGATTTTATGCGGATACTGGGAATGCAGAACCGTCCTATCTGATAGGATAAGATTGAAGAATCTTCGCATGACTTCCCCTTTTCAAATGGATCTATCAATGCTCATGATGCGGCATGTCCACTCTGGTGCGGATTCTCCGTCATACGTTTCGTTTTCCCGTGCAGAGCGCACTTTCATTGGTAATGGCGATTGCCTGCACCTTGCTCGTCCTCGTTTTACCGGGGATCACGATGCAGTTCATCGATGTGATCATCGCGAAAAAACGGCCGGATCTGATCGTTCCTACCGCAGCCATCGGCATCGGGGCGATCCTGCTGCGGCAAGCACTTTTCACGCTTCGCACGTATTTTAATAACTCGTTAGAACTGAAACTCACGCACCTGATCCGCGTGGAACTCTATGACAAGCTCCAACGTCTTCCGATCAAGTGGTTCGACTCTAACTCCTCGGGTGAAATCATGTCTCGCGTGGCCAATGACGTGCCGACCACCAACCGCGTCATCATCGAAGGAGTGGACCAGGCGATTGCTGCGATTTTGCAATTTCTCATCGTCATCGGCTACATGTTTTACCACTCGTGGCAGCTCACCCTGGTGACGCTGATTCCCCTGCCCTTCATCGGATTTCTCACCACTTGGTGGAGCCGCCGCTCTGAGCCGATGTGGCGTGAGTCGTCAGAGGCGACTTCCGCGCTCAATGCGATTCTCCATGATCATCTCTCCGGCATCCGCCAGATCAAGGCATACACCGTGGAGCCACGCGCTCTGGAAACCTTCGATAAGGCATCACGTAAAGTGGGCGAAAAACATATGTCCGTCATGCGTGGCCAATCCATCGTCTGGCCAGCCGTCTCATTCATCGCCGAGTCTGGCATCATTCTCATGGTCGCATTTGGCGCGTGGTTCGCGCTACAAGGCCAGATCCAGCCGGGCGTCGTCGTTTCCTTTCTGGTCGCGTGGAGCTTCCTCTTCGATCCGATTTCACGCATCAACACGCTTTCTCAAACCTTCACTCGCGGCATCGTCTCCGCAGAACGAGTTTTTAAAATTATCGATACTCCAGACGAGACGAACCTCACCGAAGGCCAGCGTCCCGCAGAGATGAGAGGTCATGTGGAATTCAAAAACGTCTCCTTTTCCTACTCCGACCAAGCGCCGACCATCAATCATCTCTCGCTTGAGGCCCGCCCCGGCGAGACCATCGCCCTTGTCGGCGCGACAGGTGCCGGGAAATCTACCGTGCTTAATCTACTCACTCGTTTTTACGAGCCTACGGCGGGACAAATTTTCATGGATGGCGTCCCGTTAGACGGAGTTTCCAAGGAGTGGCTGCGTGATCAACTCGGATACGTCACTCAAGAAAGCTTCCTCTTTAATACGACGCTGCGCGAAAATCTCCAACTCGCCAAACAGGACGCCACGGATGAGGAAATCTGGTCTGCGCTAGAATCTGCCAACGCCGCCAGCTTCGTCCGTGCCAGCCCAGAGGGACTGGATACCATCGCCGGTGAACGCGGCAGCCGCTTTTCCGGAGGGGAAAAGCAACGACTCTCGATCGCCCGTGCGCTACTGAAAAATCCACCACTGCTTCTTCTCGATGAAGCCACCTCGGCACTCGACAATCAAACCGAGCGATTGGTGCAAGAAGCGTTAGAGAATCTTCGTTCAGATCGGACATGCTTCGTGATTGCACATCGGCTCTCCACTGTCCAAAAAGCGGACCGCATCTGCGTGCTGCATCATGGGGAGTTGGTCGAGCAAGGCACTCACACCGAGCTCATCGCACTCGGCGGCAGCTATGCGAAACTTTGTGAAGCAACTTTCGCAAACAATTCTCGACCTTCCGCATAAAATCATTCAATTTATTTATACCTTTATTGGCCTTCTTTTCTCCATGGAAACACTCATTCAACTCTCCGAAAATAAAACTCCCAGCACGGTCAGTGAAATTCTCGCTTCGCTCCGCAAAGAACACTTCGAGCCTCGTCACGAAGCGAAAGCATGGGGCGACTGGATCTATCTGGATAGCTACAGCACGGTCATCAGCATCGAGTGCAATCGCGGCCTCAGTAGCTCCGCCACGATTGAGCACGGTGAAGGTGAAGAAGAAGGCGAGCCTACCACTTCTATCCTGCGCGCCTTCGGTCGCCTCGGGTGGCACGGGATTGATAGCGATGGAGAATTTCCGCTAAATTAAGCACGCGAGATGGCGGCTATCCGTTGAGGTTTTTTTTGAGAACGCCTTCGAGGACTTCCGCCGCGATTGGGGTCGCCTCGTGAAGCAAGACGATGTCGCCTTTGGTAAGATGAGGTAAAATTCTGGTGAGAACTTTGCCTGCATCTTTCTCCACGGCATCGAAGCCACGGCGGTTCCAAGCCATGACTTGGAGCCCAAGAGTGCGGGCGATGGGATGCACGAAGAGATTCCGATGCCCGACTGGCGCACGAAACCAACGCGGTCTGGTGCCAGTGATTTCCTCGATCACTTGCTGACAACTCTCGATTTCACGGCGCGTCCGCCATGGGCCAGCGCACCAGAAACTCGCCTGCGGATGAGTCAGCGTGTGATTACCGATTTCATGGCCACGCCTCACCACCTCGCGGACAAGCTCGGGATGATCCCTCGCCTTCTCGCCGATCATGAAGAAGATAGCCTTGGTCGGGTAGCGGTCTAGCAGATCAAGTAACATGGGCGTGTCGTGAGGATCAGGACCGTCATCAATCGTGATTAAAATTTCCTCATCCTCAGCTTTGCAGCAGACCGGACCGAGCCATTGGCAGTAAGGATTGAGCACCACCCCGCAGTAAATCCCAGCAATCGTCGCGCCGCAAAAAATTCCCCATAGCCAGCCAAATTTAAATCCGACAGCAGCGGCAAGGACGTGCAAACCCACCAGCACCATGGCCCGCCAACCCGCAGAATCACGCCAACCTAACAGCATGCTTGCGACCAGATTCATCACCGCCATGCCCAGCCAGATGTAAGCAAAAATCCCCACCACGCCCGTCGCGCGGTGCCGGAAAATCGCCCAGACGACGCAACACACCAGCCAAAGCTGCCACTGGAGCGATTGCCTCTTCGCATTGAAAACAAACGGTAAGAATTGGAGCGTGAACAAACTAACAGGAATGGCGAACAAGCATCCCGTGATCGTTCCGAGCCAGTGGATCAACCACTCACCGAGCCCGATGCACACCGTCAGTGGAATCAAGATCGAAAGCACCGTGTATTCGTCACGGTGCATTCCTCGGCACTCGGCGAGTATCTGAGTATCTGCGCTGACGGGTCTTTCCGCCTCTCCAAAGACTCGGAAAAGAGCCGAGATAGCTCGGTTGTCATTGGAGTTGCTCACGATTAAAACGAATTTGATAACACGGATGAATGTTTCGACTTTTCCAGCGTCGTCGGTGCGGGCGATTTGATCAAAGTAATAAGTTTGGGTTTTCGGGCTGGCAATGTCGCGATCAGGATCAACCACCATGCCATGTGCCCGTGGATTTTCTGCCAGCAAGAAAATCAGCAAACTCAAAAAATGGAAATAATGCGAGGCAAGGTGCTGTGATTTTGTGAAAAAGGGTCTGGGAGCGTTGACGTCATCGTCGGCTCCACGTCTAAGCCGCAACGATCCAGACGATTTCTAAATCGCGATGTTTTAATCTGAGATCGACGACCC
>JANORE010000117.1:0-2432 GCA_031415155.1 Akkermansiaceae bacterium
TAGGATTTCTCTACCCAGGGCGTTGCCCTGGGCTATCGCATGTTGCCCCGTTGGGGCAATCCATCGAACGACGGTATCATTTCCACAAATCATCATGCGCGGCAGTAGATTCGAAGTTTCATCCGACGACTTTCCCTTCAAATTTCACCAGAGCGGCTTGAATGAGTGGGTCGTTTTTGAAGGTGTCTTCGATGGAGGAAACGGCGGGAACCGGTGCGGCAGGCTTTGGCTCGGCGATGATCGGTTTTTCATCTTTCCACGGCGGTGGCTCGGCAGCGGGTGGGATATCGCTGACTTCCGGCGCGGCGTCGATCATGGAATCGAGGCTGGAAAGCCCGCCAGTTTGGGACGGCCTAACAGGCTCAGGCAGTGGTTCGGGAGCTTGGACTTTTTCGACAACAGGGAGAGGCTCTGGCTCCGTTTTGATCGGGACGATTGGAGCAGTGGAAATGAAATCCGCGCTACGAGTGAGGACTTTAATCACGTCGGTGATGCGGACTTCGCTCAGCGATTGAATGGCCTTGATGACACCGAGCTCGAAGTGCAGGCGCTTATTCGTCGCCCATTTCATGCGGCCTTCGGTTTCGGCGAAGACGTCGATGGCAGAAAGAATGCGGTCTGGCGGATATTCGTCTGCGGCTTCCAGGAGTGTTTTCCAAAGAGGTGCCGGGATACCATCACCGTCGGCAGAAGGATCGAGCTTCGCCACTAGAAGCGCCCGCAAGCAGCCGATGAGTTCGCCGAGGAGCTGGGAAAGCTCGCGGCCGCTTTCCGCTTCTTTTTGAATGAGTGAGAGCGCGGCAGGATTGTCTCTAGCCAGCAGAGTCTGAGTCAGCGCAGCGACTTTTTCCCGTGAGGTGAAGCCGAAAACGTCGAGCACGTTGGCCTCGTTGATCGAGTCGCCGCAAAAGGAAACGAGCTGATCGAGCATCGACTGGGCATCGCGCATTCCGCCATCGGCCCCTTTGGCGATCGCCCAGGCGGCGGTTTCATCGAGCGCGATATTTTCAAGACTGGCGATGTGAAGCAGATGCTGGGCGATCGTTTCCGTGGGAATCGGGCGCAGGTCGAAGCGTTGGCAGCGCGACAGAATCGTCGGTAAAATCTTGTTCGCTTCCGTCGTGGCAAAGATGAATTTCACATGCGGCGGCGGCTCTTCCAGCGTTTTCAGCAGCGCATTGAAGGCGGCATTCGAAAGCATGTGGACCTCGTCGATATAGAAAATTTTAAACTGCCCACGAGCCGGGGCGAACCGGACGGACTCACGAAGATCACGGACTTGTTCGACGCCATTGTTGGAAGCACCGTCGATTTCTAAGACATCGAGTGAGCGACCTTCGGCGATCTCGATGCAGACGTCCTCATCTGGATCGAAGTCCGCTTTCGGACCCGCCGTGCAGTTGAGTGCTTTCGCTAAAATACGGGCGGTAGAAGTTTTTCCGGTGCCTCGCGGCCCGACAAATAGATAGGCGTGGGCCAAGCGTTTTTGCGCGATGGCATTGCGAAGCGTCCTCACGACGTGGTCCTGACCGAGGACGTCATCGAAAGTTTTAGGGCGATATTTGCGGGCGAAGACCTGATAACTCACGCCGCTCAGTGTAGGGACGGCAACGGGTTTGTCATGGCCGAGTTTTCAGAAAGCGGGAAAAAGTCTGGAGAGAAGAATGGGCGATAGCGAAGCACTTGAAACATTGAAGGCGAATAAATTTATAAATTATTTATATTAAATGACTTAAAAATTGTACGGCAATCGAATGTCTGGCCAACTTGCTGGGAAATCTTTCGTATTCCGCGTCACCAGATTGCAGCCGACATCTCTCGCGGTGGCATAAACGATGGCATCGGGGAGTTTGAGCCGATGTTGCTGGCGGAGTGTGATGGCGAGGTTGGCCACAGATCTTGTCAGCTCTTTCATGGTGAAATTTTGTAGAAAAGCGTGGAGGATCAATGTCTCTTCAGAGTTTTTCGCCCCGACCATGACTTCCATGAAAGTGACGACGCTGATGATCTTTTCTTCGTAAAGATCAAACTCCGCCTTCGCTTCTGCCCGTCCATTCAGATAATCGATGAGGCAATTCGTATCGAAAACGGCTCTCATCGCTCGCTCCATTCCTCACGCAGCTTCACTTGGTAGTTCACGCCATCGGTCGGGTGGTTTTTCCAAATTCCAAAGGCAGCGTCCTCGTCTGTTTGAATTTTTTTGCTCAGATAGTCGGTGATCGCTTCACGAATCACGGCCACCCGTGGGCGTTTTTCTTTTTTGCACAATTTATCGAGCGTTGCGGCGACGCCATCGGGTATTTCGATAATCGTTCTCATCCCTGAAATATATCGTATGCCGACATCATATATCAAGCATCATTTGTGAGGATGAAGACCTCTCATCTGCAAAAAAGCGCAAAAAAAGATGCTTTAAATCAAGCGAAACGCGG
>JANORE010000118.1:0-19046 GCA_031415155.1 Akkermansiaceae bacterium
TACCTATAACAATCGAGCCTGGACCGCTTGCTGTGGTATTACCGCCTATCGCGATAGAGGAATGACCTGAGGCAGTTGAAGCTGCTCCCATTGCTACCGAATAATCGCCTGAAGCAATGGAATCCCAACCAGAGGCAAAAGAGCAATTTCCAAAATTACTATCTACGATGTAGTTTTGAAAACCCACACTGAACGCCGCCTTGCGGGGATACCATAAGAGTCTCGAACCCTCTCCTAGATTGTTTGGTAACAATGGTCCCGCTCCAAAACTACCTTTGCCGATAATCATGCCACTGTTTCCAGAAACATTACCGATTGTTAAGTCAGAAAATGTGCCAGATGTTTGTGCATTTGTTATCGGCTGAAGTGATGCAATGGAGATCAATAAATAGAATGCGTTGCTATGGATGGTTTTCATGAGATTGAATTTAATTTTTGAATGAAATGCAGGGAAATTAGCTGCCGACGATGACAAATGCCTCGGGACTCCATTGGCCGACTTGGTGGTCGCCCTTGCGATAGATCGCCTTGTAAATCCACTTAATAGGCGCGGTGGGATAGGGTGTGGTGTCTTCGTAACCGGGTGTGGAATCAAATGCCAACATACGGAAACCTTGGCCATCGCCACGGTCCACGCAGATTTCGCAGAGATCGAGAAATGCGCCGAATCCCTGCCAGCCCCAACCGATTTTCACGCTGCCGCCGCTGGCGCTCGCCGTGATGAGCGGATGAATGGTGGTGTAATCTGGCGCTAGTTGCTGGCTGCCAACAATGGCGAGGCTTTGGCCGATGTTGTCATTGAATCCTTCTGATGCCTTCCAGCGGGAAATTTCCTCAAACAACCATGTCAGCATCCCGAAATAGGGAGTGCCTGGGACGCTGCTGACGCTGCCGGGCACGGGCGGAGCCACGCTGGTGGTGGCATCGCTGGTGCCGGTGGCGAGCTGATTTCGCCAAGCAACGGCGGCGGGTCCATCTTGGCGGCGCGACGGAATCAAGGTCTGCCAAGTCCAGATCAGCCAGCCGAGGGTGAGGTTGAGCTTGATCTGGCGTGCCGCACTGACATCGAGCGCGGTGTAATAAGTCGGGATCTTGGTCTGAAGATTGGTGAACCAAGTGAGCTGATCGCCTTCGCGGGTAGGGTAGTAGGATGAGTTTGGCATGATTTTAAGGTTTTTGTTGGTAATGAGTCAGTTGTGCAATTCGGGAGAGGTTTTTTCTGCCAGAAAGTAGGTATTTTGCGGCAGCAAATGGTGCCATTTGCCAAAACCCGCCATTCCTCCATACCAGCCCAAAGGTAGAGAGCACTGGCGCGGAGGTTGGCTGGGCCAAAGGGTCGTCACTGCGTAACAAACATCCACAGGGTGACGCGGAGCAAAGGTGACGAGTGCCGAAAAGTAGGTGCGCCGATTCACCGAATAGGTGCAGAACGCCAACTTCAAGGGGTGCGGCCCAGCATAAAGGTGCCGAGTGCTGGAAATGAGGTGCTCGGCCACACCTAACCTTTGCTCCAAGTTGGCGCACCCGAGAAAAAACCCACTCCGCCACCGCGCTGAAGCAGGCCAAGCTGTGGTAGAACTCTGCTCCCCGTTCTGCGAGCTGGGGAGCACCCTTGGAGACTCCGCTCCATAAATCATCCCTCCGACTAACAGCCGCGCTGAGCCGCTGAGCCGCAGAACTGGGGGAACGCAAGGGAGGATTTGCTAAAATCACTTCATGGATTTAACGGTTCAAAAACCCGTGGCAAGGGAATTTCATTTTAAAACACGAGATCGAATGGCGCGTCTACATCGCCGCGGCAGATTTCGCCCTGTCAGGGCTTGGATTCCTTGGGGTTTCTCTACCCAGGGCGTTGCCCTGGGCTATCACATGTTGCCCCGTTGGGGCATTCGATTGGGCGATCGCATGTTGCCCGGTTGAGGCATTCGATTGGACGATCACATGTTGCCCGGTTAGGGCATTCCATTGGGCGATCGCATTTTTCCACGTTGGGGCATTCTATTGGGCTATCGGATTTTGCTCCGTTGGGGCATTCCATTGGGCGATCCTATGTTGCCCGGTTGAGGCATTCGATTGGCCGATCACATTTTGCCCCGTTGGGGCATTCTACTGGGCTATCTCATGTTGACCCGTTGGGGCAATCCATTGAGCGACGGCATCATTTCCACAGATCATCATGTGTAGCTGTATCGTTACCCGTGGACTTGCTTCCAAGCGGCGTTTTCCTTGGAGGAGGCGACGGCGGCTTCGATGAAGGCCATACCCTCGACGCCATCATTGACTGTTGGGAAATCGTAGCCTTCTGGGCGAGGATACTTGCCCGTGAGATGGTCCGAAATGGCCTCGGCAGCGGCGAGATATATGTTCGCAAATGCTTCGATGAATGCCTCGGGATGACCGAATGGCAGACGGGTATTTTTCGAGGCTTCCGGTCCGTTATAGTTGTTGCCACGCCGCCAAATTTGGCGCGGTGCGTCAGCAAATTTCACAGTCAGTTCATTGGGATGTTCTTGGTGCCATTCGAGTGACGCCTCGGTTCCGTAAACGCGGATGTTGAGGTTATTTTCATCGCCAGTGGAAATTTGTGAGGCGAAGAGCACACCGCGTGCGCCGCCTTGGTAACGCACGAGCATGCTGCCGTCGTCATCGAGCAGGCCACCCGGAATGAAGGTGTTTAAATCTGCAGCGACGTGTTCGAGTTCCAGTCCCGTGATGTAGCGAGCGAGATTCTCTGCGTGGGAACCGATGTCACCGATGCAGTTTGAAACACCAGCCACACTTGGATCCATCCGCCAGTTAGAAATCGAGCCTTCGGCCTGGTCTTTCAGCGACGAGATGGCATAGCCTTGGGGATATTCAGCGATGATTTTGAGGATGCGGCCAAGTTTCCCGGCTTTCACCATGGCGCGGGCTTCCTTCACCATCGGGTAGCCTGTGTAATTATGAGTCAGGGCGAAAACGAGACCGGATTGATCGACGATTTTTTTCAATTCCTTCGCCTCAGCGAGGGAAAATGCCATCGGCTTTTCACAAACGATGTGAATGCCAGCCGCGAGGAAAGCCTTGGCAACGGGGAAATGCAGATCATTCCGCGCCACGATCGTTACGAAGTCGATCCGTTGATCGGCAGGAAGCGACGCCTCGTTCTTCGCCATTTCCTCGTAGGAAGCATAGACGCGAGCAGGATTCAGGAAAAAATCTTCTCCCGAGAGCTTTGATTTTTCCGGGTCTGAGGAAAAACAGCCCGCGACCAATTCGATCTTACCGTCGAGATTTGCTGCCATGCGGTGAACGGCACCAATGAAGGCACCACGTCCACCACCCACCATGCCCATGCGTAATTTGCGATTCATATTTTAGAGTTAGTTGTGAGAGATTCGATGTGAAATGTGAAATGAAAACGAGCGGGTCGGTTCTGGCAGAATCCGGGCACCTGATCATGCAATATTCTGCTTGCGCCGATGATTCCTGTTTTGATCGCCATCTTTGTTTAGTTAAGATTGAAAAAAATTAAACCGCAGATGAACACAGATTTTGAGAGAGAATATTTTCCCGATTTCTTCCATCTGCGTGAATCTGCGTCCATCTGCGGTTGAAATCATTTACTCCTTATCCCTGCCACTCGCCGAAACTACGGAACTTCGCGTAGCGTTCTTCGAGAAGACGATCCTTCGGAAGGGCCGATAGATCATCGATGTGGGAAAGGATTTTCACGCGGAAGGCATCTGCCGTGGCTCGATGATCGTGATGAGCGCCGCCAGTCGGCTCGGAAATCACATCGTCGATGAGGCCAAGTTCCTTGAGATCGGGTGCGACGAGTTTCATCGCTTCGGCAGCCTCGGGAGCGTGCTTGCGGTGTTTCCATAAAATCGCCGCGCAGCCTTCCGGGCTGATGACGGAATAATAAGCATTTTCCATCATGATGACTCGGTCTGCCACGCCGATGCCGAGTGCTCCGCCGGAGCCGCCTTCACCAAGCACCACGGCGATGATTGGCACATTGAGCAGCATCATTTCCCGGAGATTATAGGCGATTGCCTCGGCGATGTTCCGCTCTTCGGCGCCAATTCCAGGAAAGGCACCCGGCGTGTCGATCATGGTGATGACTGGCAGGTTAAATTTTTCCGCCATTTTCATCAATCGCATCGCCTTGCGGTAGCCTTCTGGATGGGCGCTGCCGAAGTTACGCTTGAGGTTTTCCTTGGTATCACGACCTTTTTGATGGCCGATGATCATGACTCGCCGCCCACCGATGCGAGCGAATCCACCTGGCATGGAGGCATCATCGCCGATGTGACGGTCCCCGTGGAGTTCGCAAAAATCCGTAAAAGCAAGAGAGACGTAGTCGAGCATGAACGGGCGGTTCGTGTGGCGGGCGATCTGGACGCGTTGCCACGGGGTTAAATTTTTATAAATGGCCGCCCGAGTTTCCGCGAGTTTACCTTCCATCGTAGAGATTTCTTGCGAAAGATCGATGTGTTGAGAAGTCGATTTTACGCGAAGTTTCTCAAGTTCGCGTTCGAGTTCTGCGGCGGGTTTTTCAAATTCGAGGAGCTGCATCGGTTACGGGGACTAGATTCAGAAGATCGAGCCGAAGATGCAAGACCGGAGATGAATGCGATTCTCAATTAAACCCACCTCACCCCAAATACTAGAAATTGATCGGCTTGCTTTGCAAAATTCGAGAGCTGGGCGTAAGTGGCGCCATGAAAGTTATGCTGTGATGATCTGCTGCTTTTACTCAAACTTGATTTCCCGATAAAGAATTCCGACAACGACGATGCTTTTCCTTCAACAACTCCGCGGTGAACTCCGCAAACTTTTTGCGCGTCCCAGGACTTGGATGGGATACGGTGCTTTCCTTGCGATGGAAGCGCTCATTCTTTTCGTTTACAAACTCGATCATTTCCAAAAAATCAATCGGGGTTTCATCGAGCGCAATGGCTTGGACTACAGCACTTACTACAGCTCGCTGACCATCACGTTCAGCATCATGCTGCTTAGTATGTTCGTCCTCGGCTCGATTTATTTCGCGCTCGTCGCTGGAGATATTGTGGCGAAGGAAAACGAAGATGGAAATTTGCGAATGGTCTTTGCCCGCCCGATCAGTCGTTTCCGGCTGTTACTGGTGAAATATACCGCCATCTGCTTCTACACCTTTACCTTCGTATTCTTCGTCGGGATTTCCGGTTATCTGATGGCCGTCGCTGCAATCGGATGGGAAGGTGGTCTGTTTGTGATGGAACCGAAGATGAAAGTCTTTTCCGCTTTCCCTGAATGGGGAGAAGGCGCTTCGCGATTAGCCCTCGCCGCCGCAGGCATCGGGCTGAGTATGATCACGCTTTCATCCATCGCGTTCATGTTTTCTTGCTTCAAGATTAAGCCCGCCGCCGCCACGATCATCACATTGACGATTCTCTTCGTGGATATGATTTTACAGAATTTCCCATTTTTTAAACCCTTTGAGAGCTACTTCGTCACATGGCGGATGAGTTGCTGGGTCTTTGTGATGGAACAATCGATTTCATGGCCGAAAATCACCGAAGCCTACGTTTTTCTCATCGGGCTGAACGTGACGCTGTTCACGATTGGCTGGCTTTCCTTCCAGACTCGTGATTTCAAAACGTGAGAAAATCACCAATTGACGTTTTCGCCGCGAGTATCGATGTGGGTGAATCCGCCATAGCCGCCAACTCCGCCTTTGAATAATCCACGGTCTCGCAGATTTCTCGCGGTTGCCGTGACGAGGGAAGCTTTGACCGGGAATTTTAAATCCACCGCGACATTGGCCTGATGCCATGAACCCGGCTTAGCACCCTCGCAGCGAGAATTGTAAGTGGGTGAACGGTAAGCCGAGACGATTTCTACCTCGCGGACGTTCATTTCTTGGGCGATCCGGTCTGCGACACGAAGTGTGTAGCCCATGCGAGTCCACCATCCTTTGGGCGGCAAGCTATTCCAGACGGCACCTCTCGATTTGGCATGCGCCTTTATGACCGACTCGGTAGAAATATTTTTAAGTTTCAAGCCCCAGACATAGCGGATGTATTCTTGTAAAAGAGAACCTTGGAGACGTGCCCAGTCGGGAGAAACCTCAGATAAATCAATGCGTTGTGCCGGTTTTCCAAAATGATTTCCATTTGCCTTCGTCTGAATATTCACCTTGGGCGTCGGCGAGTTTGATATGAAAGCACTGGCTGGACTCGAAGAAGCGATCAACCCGAGTCCGGCGAGTCCGATACTACCGATGATTCGGCGGCGATCAAATTTCGTTACTTCTTGGTAAATAGGTGCTTCCGAGGGTTTAGGAGAAATCATAGTTCGTTCAAGGGCGATGGATTGGATGGTTGAAGCAGCTGGCGTGCCGAAACACATTGAGGAAAATCGTAAAAATGGATGAATCCACGCAACAAAGCAGACGAGGCTGGGTCGGCAAGCAAAAAAGACACCTTTGTCGGCGACGGTTCAAATCATGACGCGCAGCTGCTTCGTTCTATTCCGGCTCCGACAGAAATTTTCGGAAGTTCAGGAGCTTGCTCGTAGCGGGTGGGATCGGGCAGTTCTGCTAAAATAAATGCTTCTCGCCGCTCGACGCAGGTTCCACACGTGCCGCAGTGGATTTGGCCACCTTTATAACAAGACCATGTTTCGGAAAAGTCGATGCCTCGCTCGGTTCCACGGCGGGCGATGGCGGCCTTATCCATGAAAATAAATGGCCGTAGAAGCTGGATTTTCGCATACGTTCCTTCATTCATCGCCGTGGAAATGGCCTGCATGAATGGCTCACGGCAATCTGGATAAATCGCGTGGTCGCCCGAATGCGCGGCAATGACGAGACCTTCCGCCTCCATGCTTTCCGCGTAGCCAGCGGCGATGGCGAGCATGATCCCATTACGAAATGGGACGACTGTCTGCCTCATCGACTCCTCGGCGTAGTGGCCATCTGGTATCTCACCACCGGATTTGAGAAGATCGGATTTGAAGAGTTCGTTGATGAAATCTAAGGAAATCACTTGGTGATGAATTCCATTTCGCTCGGCGTGGAGTTTCGCAAAAGGAATTTCGCGCGGATTGTGTTTTGCACCGTAATCGAAAGATAAACAAGACGTTACCTCATGTTTTTCGAGCACCTCGTATAAGGCAGCGACCGAGTCCATTCCTCCGCTCAAAAGCACGCAGACTTTCATGAATTCTCGGCCAGTGAATCCGGGTAAGTGGCTTCGGTGGTGAGCTGGATACCACCGCGCGGGGCGAATTCACCACGGACGATGAGCTGCTGCGGCTTCATGATTTTCACGAGATCATCGAGGATACGGTTGACGATTTCCTCGTTGAAAGCGGGCTGATTGCGGAATGAGGCGAGGTAGAATTTCAGACTTTTCGTTTCTACACACATTTCTCCGGGGATGTAGCGGATTACGATTCTCGCGCTGTCTGGCTGCCCGGTGACGGGGCAGAGCGAGGAAAATTCCGGGCAATTCAAGGTGATCCAGTAGCGGCGACCGGGACGGAGATTGGGAAATACGTCGAGCTGCGCCTCGTCTGGGCTAGCGGGTAGGCGGTTTTCGGATTTCCCGAGAAGTGATAAATTTTGAAGATCGTCGCGGACGGACATGGGCGGAGTCTGAAATCTAAGGCTCAAAGGTCGATTCCTTTTTGGCAGCGGTCGGTCGAAAATTTTAGATTGCCTCGCGAGCAAGAGCGGCGGCACCGATGGTTCCTGCCTCGTGACCAAATGCCGCGGGCAGGATCATTAAGTGGTCTTTAAAAGGACCAGAAAGTTGCGATAAAAGATGTTTCTCAAACGGTTTAAAGAGAATCTCTCCAGCTCGGGCGACTCCACCGCCGACGACAATCGCCTCTGGATTGAGTAACCAGCAGCAGTTCATGGCGGCCGTGGCAAGCATCCTGCCGATATCATCCCACAGCACCAATGCCACGGGATCGCCCTGATGAGCGGCGGCCGCCATGGCGGCAGGCGTGCATTCTTCGAGTGCTTTTTGGATGCCTGCGGCTTGATAGGCCTTCGCTGCCTTCGCGGTGATTTCACCATTTCCAACATATTCTTCCAGAGCACCAAAATTTCCATAATGGCCAGCTCGTCCTTGGTAGTCGATGGAAGTTTGGCCGATTTCTCCCGCGCCATGGCGAGCGCCACGGATCATCTGACCATTCGCGATGACCGCACCACCGACGCCGGTGCCCATCGTGATGAAAACGATGTGCTGAAGACCACGACCCGCGCCACATTTCCATTCCGCGAAGGCCATGCAATTCGCATCATTATCGACGACGATGGGTAGGCCGATTCTCTCGTGAAGAATGGTTCTGAGTGAGACGTTCTCCCAATCCTTCACGTTGGTTAAATTATAAACGAGTCCTGTTTCAAAATTCACGAATCCGGGCATTCCGACGCCGACGGCCGCCACATCGGGGTGTCTTGCGCGGAGGTCTTGGACCGCCCGGACGATTTCATCAATCAGCTCGTGGTGAGTCTCAAAATCTTGAGTGGCGATCGGTGGCGCATGATCAATAATGTGGCTTTGGAAAACAGCGGCCATCTTCACGCTGGTGCCGCCAAAGTCGATTCCGATGGTGATGGGACTGTCGTTCATATGAACTGGAATCCTACAACCCGACATCAAAAAAGGCACGTTTATTTATCAAATTCTTGGATGATCTGAAGAACGATTCTGCTGGGTCCAAAAGTTTATCTCCAGATGGAAAAAACACTGCAACTATCCAATGAATGCTGGGTTATAGACCAATCTCGAAACCAACAATTGATGAAAAATTCATGGATACTTCCTGCCGCGGCGCTGCCAGTCGGCATTGCAATCGGCTGGATGATCGCGATGAACTCGGCTTCGCCATCGACTGACAAGACTGCACTGGGTGATGAATCGGCAAGACGGACTCGATCATCCAGCAGACCAGAATCCTCAGCGACGGCTGGAGCGGGGAAAATCCCTCAGGCTCGGCAGGTCAGCGCAGAAGATATTTCGCGAATGCCGAGAAACTCCAGTCGCATCCAAGCACTGCTGGATTTTTATTCTACCTTGACGCCGGAGCAGCTCGCAGAAGAAGCCAGCAAGCTGGAAAATCTGCCGATCGGGGAGCGGATCACGACTTCGGTTTTACTGTTCGGGCGATGGGCAGAAACGGATCCCACGGCAGCCATGGCATTTTCGAATACCATGGGCATGGCTGGCGGTTTTGTCCGGCCTACGATTCTTCAAAACTGGGCGAGCGTGGATCCCGCAGGCGCAGCAAAATATGTCGCCGATCATCCGCGCGAGTTTGCAATGATGGACATGCTGGGTGGCAGAGGCCGTGGTGGGGGAGGTCAAGGCGCCTCCTCGATTATCGCGGGTGAATGGGCGCGACAAGATCCGGCTGCCGCCTTGGCTTGGGCGAATTCGCTGACGACAGGGAAAGAGGAAGCCCTGAGTGCGGTCATTGGAGAGATGTCGAAAACCGACCCAGCCAAGGCGGCTGAAATGTTAAAAACGCTGAATCCAGCAGAGCGCGCCGGAGCGTATCGCTCGGTGGCCACTCAGTATGGTGCGAGTGATTTCGCGGCAGCGGAGGTATGGATTCGCACATTGCCAGCAGAAAACCAGGCGGAAGCATTGGCTGCGGCGATTGATGGGCTGTCGAATGTCGATCCGGTGACTGCTGCGAGAAAGGTCGCTGCGATGGCGGCTGGAGAAGCGAAAGATCGGCTCATCCCCAATATTGTGGAGGATCTCGCTCGCCAAGATCCTCAAGCCGCTGCCGATTTCCTTAAAAAGCAGGAAAGTGAAACAGTTCAGGAAAATTCAGTGCGCCAGCTCATGCCGAGCTTGGTAACGAAAGATCCGGTCGCGGCTTACCGATACGCCAATTCATTTCCAGATGGAAAAGTCCGAGACCGAGCCATCGAGGCATATATTTGGTCGAACCATAAAGGCGAGCCAGCAGACTTATTTATCGCCGCAGAGACGATCACCGATGAAGGGGATCGCAATCGAGCGGCTGGTGTGGCAGCCATGCGTTGGCTACGTGAGGATCCGATTGCCGCGAAGAAAGGGATCCAGGCTTCGACTGCGCTTTCAGATGAGACCAAAAAACTCATTTCAGAAGGCCGTGGTATCCGGGGCAATGGTCCGGGTGGACGGACGATGCCACGGCCAAATGAGTCAACTCCGCGGTAGCACCGGATCATGAAAGACGAGTGAGCGCGTCAAAATTGCCGGAGGATCACCCCGCGAAGGGCTGAATCAGGGACGAGTGGTGACGCTGAAAGGGACTTTTTCTGAACCTACGGTGAGCTCGGTGGTGGCCTTGCCGTCTGGCGTGGCAGAGGATTTCACTCGGACGAAGATGGCGTCACCGCCGCTGGCCTTGCCGGGTTTGTCAGTCCATGGAGTGGTGTAGATACGATATTCCCCGCCGGTGATGGAGATGGGCGCGCCACTGTCGAGCATGATGGGATTGGACTCGATCCATGCGTCCGGGGCTGCTTCCTGTTTCGCTTGGAAGGCGAGAGTCTGGGGATTCGTCACTGTGCCCGAACCGTCTCGGATGATAATGCGGTCGCTGGTGGGTTGTTTCGCGGGAAGTGTGTTGGGTAGGTCCACGCCGGGAGCCACCGGGCGGGTAGTGACGGTGACGTTGGCGGTGGTGAATTGCTTGGCCGAGGCGGCGATCTGGATGCTGCCAGAAACAAACGAGGATTGGGCGAGGATGATGATTTTTCCAGCGCGGAGCTTGATGGGATTCTCGCCGATGAGCTGGCCGTCGCCTTTCACTGAGAAGGTTACTTCGTCGCTGCAAGTGGGCACCTCGGTGCCGTTATCGTCCATGGCACTGACGATGATGCGGCTGAGGTCTGAGCCATCTGCGGTGATTTCGGTGCGATCCGCTTGGAGCATGAGCTTGGTGGGGGTACCAGGTTTTTTCCAGACGTGCGAGGTGACCACCTTGCCAGCGACGAGTCCCTCGGCCTTGAGGGCGGTGGCTTCCGCTGAGACTTTGAAATGGAACGGCGGGTGCTTCAGCGCGAAGCCGGTGTCGGGTTTCCGAGTTTCCGCAAGGGGCTTCGGGCCGCCAGTGTGCTGGAGCAGGCGAATTTCCTCACAGTTGCTCACCACGCAGACCTCGGTGTCGCTGATGCGGATGAGGTAAGCCATCGGCTGGGTGGTCATCTCGGACTGGTGCCACCAGAAGGGAAATTTCGGGATTCGAAAAAGATCGTGTACGCCATGGCGGGCAATGCCGGCGGTGGCGTTGTGAAATGTGTTGTAGTCATACATGCACCAAGTGGCGAGGCCCACATTGCTCGGGTTCTTGTAGGCGGCGTCGGTCATTTCCCAGTGGCGGCGGGTGAGATCATATTCACGGTTTTCGGTGAGTTGCGCACCTAGCCAGTTTTGTTCCGCCTTGCCGGGTTTCCCTCTGGCACCGCGCTCGGTATCGAAGGTGTGGCCGGTGTGCTCGATGGTAAGAGCGCCGTTTCCTGAGATCTGCGGGTGGGTGAAATCCATCGGGCAGGGCACGGTATCCATGCCACGGGCGCGGGTGGGGTCCTCCTCGATGGCTGCTGCAATGAGGGCTGGGTGGCCGCCGCTGTGATTGAGGCAGGCGTTCCAAATGATGATGGAGGGATGGTTGCGATCGCGGCGGATCATGGCGCGGAAGGATTTGGTGAGATTGTCCATCCATGGCTTGCCGCCATTGTCCATCCAGGTAGGGCCTTCTTCGAGGGCCATGATGCCGAGTTCGTCAAGGTCATCGAGGAAGTCAGGATCGTGCGGGTAGTGGGAGCAGCGCACCCAGTTGCAGCCCATTTCCTTGAGTTGCTCGGCATCGCGGCGGTGGAGGCCGTTCGGAACTGCATTACCGATGAATGGCCAAGTTTGGTGGCGGTTCGAGCCGACAAGCTTGAGGTGCTTGCCGTTGAGAAAAAAGCCCTTGTCCTTGGTCCACTCGACCCAGCGGAGGCCGAATCGGGTCTTCACGCGGTCCACCTCCTCTCCCTCTTTTTTGACGATGCTGTGGACCTGGTAGAGATAGGGGCTGTCTGGCGACCAGAGATTCGGCTTCGAAATGGGCGTGCTCTTCTGGCTAAAGCTGTGACCGGCTCCGGGCAGGAGAGTTTGGGTGTCGGTCATGGTGGCGACGATTTTACCTTCACGGTCATGGAATTCGGTGACGAGGGTGCAGTTTTGGGGTTTTTCGGAAGTGTTTCTAACGAAGGTTTCCGCTAGCACGACGGCACGGGTTTCGGAAATCTCGGGTAGCGTGAGCCGGATGCCAGCTTGCTGACCCTCCCACGGGAAAGTGATGTGGAGCGGATCCGTCACGACCACGTGGACGTCCCGATAGAGGCCGCCAAACTGGATGAAGTCGATCTTCTTGCCGTCTGGCGGGATGTCGGGGTTGGGAGTGTTGTCGATGCGGATGGCGAGCTGGTTCTTGCCCGGCTTGATCTGGTCCGTGATGTCGAAATGGAAGGAATCGTAGCCGCTGGTGGCGTATTCGCCGGCGGGTGCTCCGTTGATCCAGAGCTTGGTCGTCTGCATGGCACCTTGGAATTCGAGGAAAATCTTCTTACCGAGCCAGGCGGGCGGGGCATCAATGGTGCGGCGATACCATCCGATCTTACGGCCATGCTCGTTGAATCCACTGAGGTCAGCAGGGAATGTCTCGTGGGTATGAGGCAGGGAGACGATTTTCCAAGAGTCGTCGTTGTAAGCGGGCAGTGTAGGTATCTCCTGAGGCTCGCCGAGGTGGAATCGCCACACGGGATTGATGTTGATGCGGGCGCGGAATTCCGCTGCGGGAGCGAAAGTGGCGGCGAGCACCGTGAACAGAAGAAACAGGATTTTCATGGTCCACCAATGAAGGGTATTCATAGGCAGAAACAACATCAAAAAATGGGTGATGAGCGCATCGTTTCCATCAACGCGAAGAGGGGGGGCGAAAATCCCTAGATTCATAAAAAGTCGATGAAACCCTACGAAAACTGTCTCGAATGCCGGGGGCAATCTATGGTAATGGCAAGACCAAGAGCGATTAGAAACTGGAGCCGCTGGTCGGAATTGAACCGACGACCTATTCATTACGAATGAATTGCTCTACCCCTGAGCTACAGCGGCGTCTTGCGCTACGGCGCGTAAGAAAACAAAGCTGACGACCAGCCGCAAGCTAGAAATTAGACATACGAGACATGGGATAGGGCTTGGTCTGCCAATCGCCTAATTCAAAATCGTCAATCAGCCACTTTTTTATTGAGGCGCCCAAGTTCATACGCTATTAGATTTATTGGTTAATTTTAATTCATTATGTCAAAACCTATCGTCATACTTATCACCTGCACATTGATTTCTCAGGCTCTCGCCCAATCGCCGAGCCAACAAGCTGAGTCACTCTGGAAACAAGGACAAGCGGCTGAAAAAGCAGGCGACCCAAAAGCAGCCAAGGCTTGTTACTCAAACGCCCTCAAAGCAGATCCGAAAAACGCCAACGCGATCTTTAGCCTCGGTCAGTTGAAAACGTCTTCTGGAGCGATTGCTGCGAAAGGCCGTGAAGCGAAATTCGGAGCCGTCTTGATCCCCGTATTTCAACTGGAGAATGCAAGCCTGCAGGAAGCCCTTGCCGCATTCGGAAGGATCATCGAAAAAGAATCCAAGGAAGAAGTCATGCCAAACTTCGTGATCCAGGATCCCAAAAACGTCTTCGAGAACAAGAAAATCTCCTTGAATCTCAAAAGTATGCCTTCACAAGCGGTGATGAAATACCTTCTCGACCAAGCAGGCGCAAAAGCTCGTTTCGATGAGTATGCAGTGGTCATCACCACGGCAGGATCTTAATAGAAAAAATCATCCTGTTAGGTATCATTCGTCCACGCAGGCAGGTTTTGATGCCATTCTGCACATTTTACGGTTTATCAACGGGAGTTTTGGAAATTAAGATGCCGCATGAATGAATTACAGACTCCGCCGAAGAACATTGTTCTCATCGGCTTTATGGGGAGTGGAAAATCGACGGTTGGACGAGAGCTGCATCAACGGCTTGGCTATCCGCTGGTGGATATGGATCATGTGATTGAGCAGCGAGCGGGAAAGTCGATCACCGCGATTTTTGCGGAAGCTGGCGAGACGGCGTTTCGCGATATGGAGACCGATTTGTTAGCAGAGCTCAATGATCCGTCCGCCTTGCGGCGCATCATCTCGACGGGCGGTGGCGTGATCGGGCGGGAGCAAAATCGGACATTGCTCAGACAGCTCGGTTATGTCGTTTGGCTGTATGCACCGATCTCGACGATTCTGGAGCGGACGGGGAAAAATCGTGATCGGCCCCTATTAGATACCGAGGATCCGGCAGCACGAGTCGAGGCGTTGATGGCGGAGCGGAAGTCGCTTTATGCCGAGGCTGCCCATCTCAAAATCGATACCGTTGGCCTTGATTCGAGTGAACTCGCCACTGGGATTTTAGAAAGCGCGCGCTACTTTTTCACGGGCCACTTCTGAAGATGATGGTCGATGAAATCAAACGATGGGCGAAGGAGCTGGGCTTCGACGATTGCCGGATTGCACGAGCGAAAGAAGCGAGTCACGCGGATTTATTTCGCGACTGGATCGGCGAGGGAAAGCACGGAGAAATGGCTTGGCTGGAGCGGACGCCAGAGCGGCGCTGTGATCCGCGTGAGGTTTTGCCGGGATGTAAGGCAGTCATTTGTTTGGCGCTGAATTATTATCCGGGTCGTAGCCCGTTTCCAGAAGGGCACGAAGGCGGCTACCGCATCGCACGCTATGCTTGGAATGAAGATTACCATGATTTAATCGAAAAACGGCTGCGTGAGTTCGATGGGAAATTGCAAACGCTTGGCGGCGCCCAGCGATTTTACGTCGATACCGGGCCGGTGTTAGAGCGCGATTTCGCGAGCGATGCTGGACTCGGCTGGAATGGAAAATCCACGGTGCAAATTCATCGTGGTATGGGCGCATGGTTTTTCCTCGCCGAGCTGCTAACCACTCTGGATCTCACCGCAGATACGCCTTCCGCCGATCATTGCGGAAAATGTACGGCGTGCATCACCGCTTGCCCGACTCAGGCGATCACCGCACCCCGGCGCGTGGATGCGCGGCGCTGTATTTCCTATCTTACCATCGAGCATAAAGGCCCGATCCCCGAGGAATTTCGCGTGGCGATGGGCGACCGGATTTATGGCTGCGATGATTGCTTGGACGCATGTCCATGGAATCGCTTCGCCTCTGAGTCGCGGGAAATGACGTTTCACGCGCGAGCGACTATTTTTGAAAAACGGCTGCGTGATTTCCTGGATCTTGATGACGATGGATTCCGCGTCTTGTTTGCCAAATCACCGATCAAGCGGATCAAGCGGCCACGATTTCTGCGGAACGTCTGTGTGGCTCTAGGAAATAGCGGGACGCTCGAAGATCTTCCCGCTTTAGAACGGGCGGCGGCGGATGAAGATCCACTCATCGCCGAGCACGCAGGCTGGGCAGTGAGAAGAATCAGCGAGCGATCCGCAGCCGGCTCGATCAATGGGTGAATGAATTCAAAGCCGTTTCACGTGCCCAAAGATCTGCGGCGACGACGCATTCTAGCGTGCTGGATGGCATGACTTGATGAGAGTCCATCACGGCAGCGACGCATAGCCAAATGCTGGGGAAGGAAATTTTCCCAGCACGAAAGGCATCGACAGCCACTTCATTTGCCGCATTAAAGACAGCGGGTAAGGTGCCGCCGGTAAGTCCGGCGCGGCGGGCAAGATCCAGCGCGGGAAAGTCCGTCCTGCGAGGGGCCTCGAATTCTAACTTCGCCAGGGCCGGGAAATCTAACGGTTGTAATCCGCCTTTGGTGCGGCGTGGCCAGGTGAGCGCATATTGAATCGGAAAGCACATGTCGGTCCGGCTGAGTTGCGCGAGCACCGAACCATCGGTGAACTCGACCATCGAGTGGACGATGCTTTGCGGGTGGACGACGACGTCGATCCGATCCATGCCGATGCCGAAGAGCCAACGAGCTTCGATCATTTCGAGGCCTTTGTTAAAAAGTGTGGCGGAGTCGATGGTGATTTTCGGGCCCATTTCCCAAGTCGGATGTTTGAGCGCCTGATCGAGTGTGACCTTTGAAATTTCCTCGTTGGAGAATGTGCGAAACGGTCCGCCAGATGCGGTTAAAATGAGCCGGGAAACTTCGGTCTCACCGCCGCAGTGGCCGTCGAGACATTGGAAAATCGCGTTATGCTCGCTATCGACAGGCAAGAGTTTTACTCCCCGTTTTTCAGCCGCAGTGGTGATGATTTCGCCAGCCATCACGAGGATTTCCTTCGATGCGATGGCGAGGTCTTTGCCTGCTTCAATCGCTGCCAAGGCTGGATATAGTCCGGCAGTTCCCACGATGGCAACGAACACGATGTCAGCCTCTGTGAGCGTGGCAATTTCTAATAATCCATCGGCACCGACATGGATTTTCACGTCCACAGGAAGCAAGGTTTTCAGAGCATTTTCCTGAGAAGCATCATAAATCGCGACGTGACGGACGCCGAACTCACGAGCTTGATCAGCAAGTTTTACAATGTTGCTAGAGGCCGCCAAGGCAATGATTTCAAACTCGTCCGGCAGCTCGCGAGCCACCTTGAGTGTGGAAGTACCGATGGAGCCGGTGGAACCTAACAGGACGACTTTACGCTTACGAGGTGGAGCATTCATGCAGCGTGAGGCAGAACCCATTCCAAGTAAAAATAGAGTGCTGGTGCGGTGAAACAGATACTGTCGATGAGATCGAGCGAACCGCCGATACCAGGCAACATTTTTCCGGAATCTTTGGCATTGATGGCACGCTTGAGAACGCTTTCTGCCAGATCCCCGATGACGGCGAGGACGGCGAGAAGGAAGCCGAGAAAAATCACATGCCCCCATTTTTCGAAAAACGAGAGATGCACCGGGAATAAGGCATACAATCCGCAAGCCGCGACTTGTGAAAAGAACAATGCCCCGCCGAAGCCCTCCCACGTTTTCCCTGGGCTGACGTGCGGGATCATCTTATGGCGTCCGATCATGGAACCCACGACGTAGGCACCCATGTCGGTGAATTTCGTCACGGCTAGCAGCCAAAGCAGTAGAAATGCCCCTGAGTCTCCAACGAGGCCAGGAACGGTATTCGCTCCCGGAACCATGAAAGTAATCCGGGCGGTGAAATTGAAAAGAAAGGCAATATAGACGAAACCTAACAAATTTGCCGCCACGGCGAGTAGGCCCTCAATGCCACGAATCGGAAAACGGAGCTGTAAAATGAATGATCCGGCGATGGCAATAAAAACGGCAACGGCATCCATGTCCTGCGGGATCCAGCCCGCTCCGTGAAGGAAATGGTAATAAAGAACACCGCTATAACCAGTCGCCAACAAGATGCCGAAGCGCGGAAAACACTTCACTCCGGCGGCACGCAACATTTTAAAATACTCGATCGTCGCGATGAGCATCAGCACTCCGATCAGCGCAAGAAATGCCCATGAGTAACGACTGACAAAGATGCTCGTCACCAGACCCCACAAAAATAACGTGCTGATACCGCGTCGAGCGAAGACGAGTGCTTTGGATTGGACGGGAGGCGTCGTTGGTTCAGCCATCTGCAAAAGAATCCAAGACCGCATCAGCGGATGTGGCAACTCATTCCAGAAAAATCCCGCGCAACCTTTTTTAAAACTAAGGGTTCGATGGTCATGCGAGTCCGCTGATAGGTCTCCGAACACTACATAAACCATGAAAAATACCACACCATTGCTAGCAATCACCATCCTCATCGGCTCCAGTTGTTTCGCGACAGCGCAAGAAAAGCCGAAGCGTCCAGAACGACCCATCGCTGCTGAAATATTGAAAAAATTTGATAAAGACGCCGATGGAAAGCTCTCCGATGAGGAAAAGGCCGCGATGAAAGAAGATCGCAAAGGAATGATGAGCCAGCGCAAAGAGGAAGTTCTCAAAAAATTCGACAAAGACGCCGACGGCAAGCTCTCCGATGAGGAAAAAGCAACCATGAAGACGGAAATGGAAGCCAAGCGGAAATTACTGGTTGAAAAATACGACGCTAATAAAAATGGTAAGCTTGAGCCGGAAGAAGCTGACGCCGCGCGAGCTGCGGGTGAAGAAATCCCGCCACCGCCTCGTGGTCAGGGTGGCAAAGGCAAAGGGAAAAAAGACGGCCCTCCAGGAGAAGGCAAGCCAGAAGCTCCTCCTGCCGAATAATTGAAGCCCAGCTAGCCGGAATTCGTTCCACTTTTGTAAACCGCAGGCGGATTTTCTCTGCCTGCGGTTTCTTGTGAAAACTCCCTGCTCCAGCACCGACTGGGCGAATATCAAAAATCGTAACTATTCAGGTGCGATATTCACCGATTGGCCGGCGAATGCGGATTTGATGGAGTCCATCAGGTAGAGGCCGTGCTTGCGGGTGGTGGAGAGGTAGCTGCGGATTGAGCAAAACATCCGTGCCCCGCGCTCGCTGCGGAAACATCCCGATACTTTTTGCTGCACCTTGATCATGCGTAGGTCGCGCTCGGCTTGGTTGTTGTCGAATGGCACCTCTAAATCATGCGCGAAAAGCAGCACTTCATCACGCCTTTGGTCCATCCGCGCGAGCAGGTTGTGTTCCTGGCTTTGCTTGGAACGACCGCGTTTTCCTGCGGGTTTTTCCACCTCCGGATGGACCTTGAGTCCTTCGCAAATTTAAAGACCTGAATAGTTAGTTTAAGCCTTTGACTTACGCCCTCCCGGAGCGGGGTTCTGATTTTTTCGTACAGGCCACAGCCTCTCGGTAATCGCGAGAATCGCAGGATGGGTGAAGCGCCGCTCTGCGGTGATCGCGTAGAAATGTGTTTCCACTTCCATTGTCCTACCGATCGGCACGAATCCATATCTCTCCACAGTTTCGGAGGCTACGACCGTGGGGATTGCGATAAATCCTTTGCCGCTGGTCGCTACAATTTTCGTCAGCGCGGCATCTTCAAACTCCGCGACAACGCGTGGTTCCACGCC
>JANORE010000119.1:0-8824 GCA_031415155.1 Akkermansiaceae bacterium
CCGTGAAGTTTATCCGCTGGTTGAAAAATCATTTCGATAGCAAGGCCACCTGGGCCCAAGCACTCACGCGTCTCGCCAAGATCTATGCAACCTCATGACTCCAAAGTTGGACACTGTTGCTGGGAGATTTCACCCTTCGAGTCCGGCAAGGCTACATTCCAGATACAGTCAACTCGACCACCTATCCCGATCTTCAAGGTGGCGTCCACATCCAGAAAGCTGGGAATGAAAGATTCACGCTGCTTCCCAAATTGAACAACGATTTCATTCCCCCGGGGAATTATTACATCGCCGCCGTGAGTGAAGGGCAGAATTCAGCCCTATCGACCCAGCTGATTGGGACGGGAGTCGCGACAGGCACCTTAACTAACATCGGCCCTGTTTCCATCGCTCCTCTGGGAACAATCACTGCTACGGGTCTTTCACAGCCAGTCAGCCTCGATCCAGCCGAGGTGAAATTTTTCACCGTCCAGGTTCCGGCAGGGGTGAGTAATCTACAATTCCGCTTAAATGATCGTGCCGGTGAGGCATCCATCGCAGTTTTGTCCGGGGAACGACTTCCAGCACCGGGTCTCAGTGAGACGTATGGGTTTTTCGGTGGCCAGACAGTTCCAGCAGCGCAAAAAAATAAGGCGATCGTCAATCTCAGTAATCCGACGGCTGGAATCTATACCATCGCCGTCAGAGCGGGTGGTGTTGCGCCGTCGAACTATAGCTCGGCTTCAGCGATTTTATCAGTCGATATTCTTCAGCCTGCTCCACTCAATTTCTCTGAGACTCTCAATGCGGGGAATGGTTTCTCCCACACGGATTCGAGAAGCTTGGCGGATAAGCAGAAATTTTTCTATCGGGTTCCCATCCCCATGCAAGTCGCGGGCCAAGAGGTTCTGGGCTGGTTGATCACACTCGATGCAGGCAGCCCGATCGTGAAGTTTTATCAATCAGAGGCCGCTTTCGGGACTACGGCACCTATTACCATGATCGGTCGCACCGCTTTGATCGTGCCGCCGTTGCTCTCACCGGGGACAAGTTGGTTTATCGAAGTGGAAGGAGTGGGGACGACGGATTACACGATTCGCAGCCAGCCCGTTTCTCTGACAGCGGCTCCATGGACTTTGCCTACGAATTTCAATCAACTCGCAGGTGATTCGAATCCGGGACAGCCCGAGGGTATCGGAGCTGGCCGAGATCTTGCTCAAGACTTTTGGGAATTCTACGCACTTGATGTTTCCCCAAATAATCTAGGACTCATGCGCATCGCCTTAGAAGCATCCAATGGAAATCCAAATATCTACATCCAGCAAGGGAGTATCCCCACGACGGATCATAAGACCACAGGAGCCACCGGAAGTCCCCTTTTCCAGTATCGAATGATCCGTGAAGACTCAGAAGCGGGGAATTTTTCAGAAATTAGTAATACCGGCCAACAGCCGAATCGCCTGAAACCTGGTCTCTGGTATATCGCCGTGAAATCGGATCCCGTGGGAGCATTTCGCACCTCAAGCCGTTATCGTCTGAAGGCCCATTCGGGAGTGGTCACGGACATTGACCTCAATACAACGGCTCCACTCACCGCGCAGAATCTAGCGGAAAAGGATTGGCGGTACTATCGAGTCACCATCCCGAGGAATGGAATCCCCACGAATTGGCTACCGGCTTTCACTCGCTCAGGTGGCACGGCCGAGCTCTACATCCGCGATACACTTCCACCCTTCTCTTACGTCAATAGTACTTCCACTTCGGCCGTCTTTAATGATTGGGGAAATGATATGAAAAACAATGTCGCTGCGGGAGCCTACAGGAGAACACCTGCTCCTGGAGTGATCACCTTACCTGTGCCACCCGTCCGACCTGGGCAGACCTATTTCCTTGGCTTCTATGGAGCGAATAATTGCTCCTTCGAGGTATCATCTACGGCATCCAGCACCCCGATCGTCATTCACACCGAAATGGTCTACAGCACTGGTTCCAGCACGTTTTCAATCCCGGCAAATCAAAGGCGTCTGATCCGTTTCAATGTCCCTCCAGAGGCGACGAGAGTGAAATTTGACTGCGTCCAATCCGTCGCAGGTCTTAGCTTAAAGCTCGAGCAAGGTGCTCCTCCAGATACCGCAGTGGGTGCTCCGGCTTCGCATTTTCAAAATCTCAATCTCCCGACGAATTTCCCTGTGAATCGTCCTCTCACCGCGACATGGCCGTTTGTTTCGAAGCAAGACTATTACATTCTGCTGACGAATAGCACGGCTTCTGCCATCGACAGCACCATCACCATGAAGGGCGTCAATGCGCTGACCGAAGATGAGGATAATGACCTGATCGCAGATGCTTGGGAGCGACTCTACTTCCCGACTTTGGCGATCACCTCCGTCAATCCGTCTGCGGATCCAGATGTCGATGGCAGCACCAATCTCCAAGAATTCCTGAATGGGACGAATCCCACCGATGTGCAATCGGTGCTGTATTCTGTGAGTGTAACTGCGCTCGGTGGAACCTCTTCGGTTTCGCCTGTACAAACGACATTTGCGAAAAACACCTCGGTGACCTTGAGCGCGACCCCGGCTGTCGGAGACAGTTTGCGTGGCTGGATTAGCACCAATACCACGATCCATGGTAGCACGGCAAACAGCATCACATTACCGATTATTTCGAATATCACCGCCAAGGCGATTTTCCAGACGTCTCTCGGAAAAAGCCTGGACACGCCTCCCTCACAAGTCTGGAGCACGAGTGGTGCTAGGGCTTGGTTCGGCCAATACGACTTTAACCAAGACGGCCAAGATGCTGCGTCATCTCCGCCGATCGGCGTAAGTGCCATTGCCGAAATGTCCACGACTCTGGCCGGTCCAGGGACGCTCGGATTTATGTGGAGAGTCTCCTCGCGTGCCACCACTCATACGCTGACCTTGTTGTTAGATGGAATCGCGCAACCCGGCGCGATCTCTGGAACCACGATGACCGCTTGGGCTCCCATCAGTCTGAGTATTCCAGCCGGTAGCCACGTGGTGACATGGCGTTACTCGAAAAATAGTAGTTCTGCGCTGGGCGAAGATCGGGGCTGGGTGGACGCCGTGACTTACACGGGATTCCCATCCTCCGCGACTTATGCCACATGGAGCACTTCGAACTTTACTCCAACCGAGACGGGTAATCCAGCCATCAGCGGTCCAAACGCAGACCCGGATCAAGACGGGATTGCCAATCTCATGGAAGCCGCGCTTGGCACCTTACCTAAAATCGGCAGTCTTTCTGGAGAGGCGTTGAAAATCACCAGTAACACTCAAGCAGGCGGCAACCGCACGATTAGCCTTCAGTCAAACATCGCCGCGCTTGGGATTACCAACATCACCCTCCTTCTGCAAATGTCACAAGATCTATCCGCTGGAGCGTGGACAACACTGGCGACTAAAGTCGGTGATGGAACATGGACGCCGCAACCTTCGACAACAGTCATCGAGACAGAATCAGGCAACCTCCGAAATCCCATCACTTTTTCAGAAGTCATGGTGACTGCCGGATCGGCGAAACGTTTCTACCGACTCAACGCAGAACTCAACCCGTAATCACTTCTTTTCCCGCGCCTCTCGGTGCGAAGCCCGAGTAGGCGGAGTGTGACTGATCAGGATCACTCCACCGTCACACTTTTAGCGAGGTTCCTCGGTTGGTCGATCTCGCAACCGCGAAGGCGGGCAACGTGATAGGCGAAAAGTTGCAGGGCGACGGTGGCTGGAATCGTCGCCACCAGCGGATGGCAGCGCGGGATGGAGATGAAGTCATCCATGCACTCGGCCGTTTCATGATCGCCCTCAGTGACGATGCCGAGGATGCGTGCTCCACGTGCGCGGCATTCTTCGACGTTGCCGAGCGTTTTGTCTTTGCCCGGAATGTCACAAGCGAGCGCAATGACGGGAGTCCCTTTTTCGAGCAATGCGATCGGCCCGTGTTTGAGTTCAGCAGCGTGATAGCCCTCCGCATGGATGTAGGAAATTTCCTTGAGCTTGAGCGCGCCTTCGAGGGCGACGGGATACATCGGGCCACGACCAATGAAGAAGGCGTGCTCGTTTTTCGTGTAGTCCTCAGCGATCTTGGCGATGCGACTATTCTGTAAAATGACTTTACTCACAAGTCCCGGAATCGCCTCGATCTCACGGGCAAGCTTGGTGCCATCTTCACGGGAAAATCGGCGACCACGCCCGAGCTTGAGCGCCATCATCAGCAAGACCGCGACTTGGCAAGTGAAGGCCTTGGTCGAGGCGACCGAGATTTCTGGTCCGGCGTGAAGATAGACTCCTCGGCCGGTTTCGCGGGCGATTGTGGAGCCGACGACATTGCAAAGACTCATGACGAAGGCGCCTTTCTGGATCGCCTCGCGCACTGCGGCTAGAGTGTCCGCCGTCTCACCGGATTGCGAAATGGCAACCACGAGATCGCGATTTCCTAAAATGGGATTCCGATAGCGGAATTCAGCCGCCTGCTGGACTTCCGAATGCACATCCGCTAGATCCTCAAACGCATATTCACCGACGAGTCCCGCATGAAGTGAGGTGCCGCAACCGACAATCACCACGCGTCCGATTTCTGCCAGATCACGCGGTGAGGTTCCCATGCCGGCCAGCACGGATGAACCGAGATCATGGTCTAGGCGGCCGCGGATGGCATTGCCCAGAGATTCTGGCTGCTCATGGATTTCCTTGAGCATGAAGTGCTCGTAGCCACCCTTCTCGGCAGCCGCAGAATCCGGACCCAGCTCGGCGATTTCCCGAGTGACTGGGATATTGTGTAAATCCCGAATATCGACCGAGTCCGCCGTGACGATGGCGATGTCGTTATCGTCTAAATAAATGACGCGCTGAGTATGAGCGACGATGGCCGAGGCGTCTGAAGCAATGATCGTTTCGCCATCGCCGACGCCGATCACGATCGGGCTACCCCGGCGAGCGGTGATGATTTTATCGGGTTCTCGGGAGGAAAGAACCGCAATGCCGAAGGTGCCTTCGACTTGATGGAGCGCATCGCAGACGGCTTGGAAAAGGTCGCCTTTATCGCAATCCCCAATCAGATGGGCGAGCACCTCGGTATCAGTCTCTGAGTAAAAATGGTGGCCTCTTCCCTAGAGCCGTGCACGGATGGAGCGGTAGTTCTCGATGATTCCATTATGAACCAGCGCGACGTCGCCAGATTGGTCGAGGTGTGGGTGAGCATTGACTTCAGTAGGCGGTCCGTGAGTGGCCCAACGGGTGTGGGCGATACCAGTGCCCGCGCGTTGAAATAGCTCAGGCGACCAATCCGCATGGGCACGCTCGCTCAACTTCGCAACCTTGCCAGGTGCCTTGGCGACTAAGATTTGACCCTTGTCTAAAATGGCAACGCCCGCCGAGTCGTAGCCACGATATTCTAGCCGACGCAGGCCATTGATGAGCACCTTAGCGGCATCTGCTTTTCCGATGTATCCGACGATTCCGCACATATAAAAGATAGAGAGTTAGGAGTTGAGAGTTGGAAGGATGTCGTGCTGTACGACTTCTGCCGGGCGCGTGCTGGTATTTGGCCAGAGTTTGCGACCGGGGTAAATGGAAGTATTGATGCCGGTGTGGACGTGGTCGCCGATGATGGTGCCGAACTTACGCCGCCCGGTATCGACTAAGATCCCGCCGACCATGGAGCGGTGGTTTTCGCCATCGTGACGGAGATTGGAAATGTTCGTGCCAGCGCCGAGGTTGACCTTTTCCCCGAGCACAGAGTCGCCAACATAGGATAAATGGCCGACGTTCGTGTGAGAAAGAATGAGGCAATTCTTAATCTCCACGGATTGGCCGATGTGGCAGTGATCGCCGATGCTGGTATTTCCCCGGATGTAGCAATTCGGACCGATCTTGCAGTTTTCGCCAATGATCACATTTCCTTCGATAAAAACGCCGGGGAGGATGCGGGAGCCTTTGCCAAGCTGAAGGACGCCCTCGATGACGGCGGATGGGTGAATGTCACCGAGGATGGCACTCTCGCTGATCGAGGAAACATAGAGTTCATTGGCACGAAGCAAATCCCACGGATAGCGGATGGGAAAAGGAAAAGAATGCTGTGAGAGCGGGATATTTCCAATCGGAAAATCCTCAATCTTCCGGGTCAGGGAGAGCGGCCAGCAGTCAGAAATAGCGTAAGACATCGTATCAGTGGATCGCATTTTCTGTGCCGAAATGGCAAGCACGGTCAATTTTGAATGAATTCATGATTGGTGAAAAAGCGATCTGCTTGAAAAATCGAGTTCCGGGCAAGAAAAAATACGAGGAAGCTACGATGCTACCTTCGCTAAAATTACCGTGGCGGTCACGTAATTCCGATACCAATGGACGAGATTCCGCATAACTTGGAGGTGAAAGAATCTCATACCATGGTGGTTGAGGAACCAGATACTTCCCGCTTGGAATTATTGCCATTTCGCTATTGTTTGGCGGCGAACCGATGCGCTGCTTTTACTCACAGGAACTGGAACTTGATTTACCTGCGGGCCATCCATTTCCGATGGATAAATTCCGCGTCTCTAAGGACATGCTGCTGGACGGTGGCATTCTTCGCCCAGAGGAAATCATCGAGGTCCGGGCGGCGGATAGCCACCATCTGCAACGGGTTCATGAGCCGGAATACATCCGGAAAATCGAATCGGGTCTGCTCGGTCGCAAGGAGCAACTCCGCCTCGGCCTGCCGCTTTCACCCAAGCTCTATCTACGCAGTATGACGGAAGTAGAAGCCACGCGGCTCGCCTGCCATGCCGCACTGGCAGAAGGAGTCGGTGTCTGTCTCGCGGGCGGGACTCATCATGCTTTCCGTGAGCATGGTGAGGGGTATTGCGTTTTCAACGATGTCGCCATCGCCATCCGCGATCTGCAAGATAAGCAGCCAAATATCAAGATCATGGTCGTGGATACAGACGCCCATCAAGGCAATGGCACGGCAGCACTTCTCGGCGACGATCCGCGAGTTTTTACCTACTCCATCCACGTCGGCAGGAACTATCCGACGCAGAAAGTCCTCGGCTCGCTAGACATCGAGACCGTCCGCTACGTCGAGGGTGAGTTGTATTTAAAACAACTCTTCATCAGCCTAGCGGGTGCGCTGGATACCTTCGCGCCGGATCTGGTCATCTGGATTTCTGGGGCGGACAATCACCGCAATGATCGCTTCGGGCAGATGCAGCTTTCCTTAAAAGACATCCAGCGCCGTGACGAAGTTTTGTTAAGCGCGTTCATTAAAAACCGCATCCCGGTGGCGGTGCTCTACGGCGGCGGCTACAATCGCCAAGCGGAATTTACCGCGAAACTCCACCGCAACACGATTGCTACTGCGAAGAAGCTGGCGATGGAACATCGTGGATTGTGAGGTGTGGCTCGGCTCTGAGCTGCAACTGATTTCTGGACCAAAACATCGTAGCCTGGCCAATCCGCCATATTACGAACCATGAATTTTTTATTCGGTAAAGCGGACTTGAATGCGGATGCCGGGAGTTACTCTACTTTGAGATTATCCATGTAGTAAAATTCATCCGAGGCGCTGACTCTCGCGGTGATTCTCAATTTGAGTTTCTTGCCCGTAATGTTCGCCCCTTCGAATGTCGCTTTATCATGATCCGTGATCTCGCCGATTTGCACCGGAGCCCCCCCGTCAACCATCTTGTATAGTCGGACATAATCCGACCCATCGACAGCCGCAGATTGCACATCCATACTCACCTTGACACCACCACTGGGTAGCAGGATCTCAGCGGTTTCAAATACTCCCTCATTGCTACTTTCACCGCTACCACCGTTGATCATCAGCCGATTACCGGCGACTTGAAACATCCCCGAGGAACGCTTGGCTGTCCAAGAAGTAGGTGCTCCATGTGACTTGATTCCATCTGCCATGGTAAATGTTTCTACCCAAGGTGCCTCATCTCCCTTCGATTCGATAAAGTTCGCCTTCACGTTCTTCTTTCCATCCATCTTGATCGTGGTAGGGCTTACCGCCCCTTCAAGATTTCCACCCCAACCGTTGAACGCATAGCCGAAGGCTGGATCGGCGGTCACCGTGACCACCGTGTCCTTGCTATAGACACCTCCAGATGGCTCCATCGATATCGCCCCATGGGTCGCGGTGGCAGTGAGCGTGAACAAGTTCTCGCAATCCGGTATTCCCTCACCGCCTAGGTCGGTGTATTCCTTGAGAACTGCAGCATCGCCATATTTCCAGTCCGGAGCGATCTCGAGGTTTCTAAAAGAATCCGGGAGATATGTTTCATCCATAGATCGGGTATAGGTAATCCACCAGCAATATGCTTTGCCCATTTCCTCCTTTGCCAAATCAAGTTTCGCGGCTTTCTTATAGGTGGCTCCACGGATTTTGTGGGCATAGTATCTGCTGAGATATGCCATCTGTTTGACATTATTGATGGCCACTTTTAGATCGGTATCTGTACCACTTTGGAGAGCGTTGATCAAAGAAAGTGCCTGTGTGGCGTCTGCTTCCATTTCATCGGCGACTGTGTAAGAAGATTTTTTACCATCCAATCGGCCCGCCGCCGAATCGGCGATGTTGCAGAGATTGGATCCCCTTGCGACATCTTGACCCGCGAAACCACCTTTAGGACCAGCGACATCATCAATCGTCCTAAAACCGGAGCATCTGCCTGGATCGCTCCAACAACCTTCGGGATACCAATGGAAATCTAAACTCCAATTTCTCATGACGAGTTCGGTAACCTTAGGCAGTGACCGGGAAGCCAGAGACCATGCCTGGAAAAGACTATCGGCGGAAACCGCAGGATAGCGCGTCGCTAACAAGTTTTTGAATACCT
>JANORE010000120.1:0-4046 GCA_031415155.1 Akkermansiaceae bacterium
ACCACTTCGTCCACCCATTACCCAGGGCGATGCCCTGGGCTATCGCATGTTGCCCCGTTGGGGCAATCCAGCCCGACGTTTTCCACAAAACATGAAGCGCGGCAGTATAATCAATCCCTAACTTTTCGTTTTCCCACTCATGCTTGCCCGATTTCTCAAACAACACACCGGTCCCCTCACCCGCGATCTCGTGCAGGAACCGGGAAATTTCGGTCTCGGGAAAATCCCATCGCGCTTGAAACCCAGCTCGACCGCCACCTCCATCTGCGGCTATTGCGCGACTGGCTGCCAGCTCAAGCTCCACCTCGACGAGAACGGCCACGCCATCAATCTCAGCCCGCAGGCGAATTACCCGGTCAATCTAGGCATGGCCTGCCCGAAAGGCTGGCAGGCGCTTGATCCACTCGACTCACCTGACCGCGCGACGACGCCATTGCTCCGCGATGATTCCGGGAAATTCGTGCCTGTCGACTGGGCGACAGCGATGGATACTTTCACCACTCGGCTGAAAGGTATTCGCGAAAAGCACGGACGCGAATCGGTCGCGTTTCTTTCCACAGGGCAGATTCCCTTCGAGGAAATGGCGTTTCTCGGCTGCCTCTTCAAGTTCGGCATGGGCTTTTTACACAGCGATGCAAATACCCGCCAGTGCATGGCGACGTCCGTCGTGGCGTATAAGCAATCCTTCGGCTTCGACGCACCACCGGCCACTTACGCAGATTTCGAGGAATCGGATGTGATCATTTTGATCGGTGCAAATCTCTGCATCGCCCACCCGATCTTGTGGCAGCGCGTGATGAGAAATCAGCGCAGCCCGCAAATCATCGTCATCGATCCGCGAGCCACCGAGACCGCTCAAGCCGCCACTCAGCACATCGCACTGAAGCCGAAGGGCGATCTCGCACTGCTTTATGCGCTCGCTCATTGCATTCTCCGCGACGGCCGAGTGGATGCGGCATCCATCGCGCGGACGGAAGGCATCGAGGAGTTCACCGAGTTTGTGAAAGACTACTCCCCTGCCGCTGTCGCGGAAATGACAGGCCAGAGCGTAGAGGTCATCGAGACGCTCGCCCGCACCGTTTCCGAATCCGGGAAACGCGTTTCTTGGTGGTGGACGATGGGCGTGAATCAGTCTCACGAAGGCGTCAGAACCGCCCAAGCAATCATCAATCTCTGCCTCATCACAGGAAATATCGGCAAGCCCGGCACCGGTCCGAACTCGATCACCGGCCAGTGCAATGCGATGGGCTCTCGTTTATTTTCAAACACGACATCACTCGTCGGCGGCCATGATTTCTCGGATGAATCCCACCGGGAAAAAGTATCTGCTGGGTTAGGAATCCCGCTCGAAAGTATCAATTCTGACTACTCACTGGCCTACGATCAGATTTTAGCCGCTGCGGAATCTGGAAAAATCAAAGCCCTGTGGATCGTGGCGACGAATCCATTTCACTCATGGATCGACTCAGGCCGCCTCGCTGCTCTGCGCGAAAAATTAGAATTTCTCGTGGTCCAAGACATGTATCACAACACGGAGAGTGCCTTGGTCGCGGATCTCGTCTTGCCAGCGGCGGGCTGGGGCGAGAAAGATGGCTGTTTTATCAATTCCGAACGCCGGATCGGCACGCTCAAAGCGGTGCGGAAAGCGCCGGGCCATGCGCTTTCGGATTTCCGGATCTTCCGGCTCATCGCCAATGCTTGGGGCTGCGGGGAAATGTTTGAAAAATGGACACATCCGGAAGCGGTATTTAAGTTGCTGCGGGATTTAACGAAAGATCGCCCGTGCGACATCACTGGCATCAGCGGCTACGAAATGATCGATCAACTCGGCGGCATCCAGTGGCCCTATCCGGCAGGAATTGAGCATCGGAATCCGCAAATCGAGAATCTCATTTCACGCCGCTTATTTGAAGACGGGATTTATTACACGCCGAGCGGCAAAGCAAAGATTCTGTTTTCGCCACCCGCCGCCATACCCGAGCCGCCCGACTTCGATTTCCCATTCATCATGCTCACTGGTCGCGGCACCAGCAGCCAATGGCACACCCAGACGCGCACCGGAAAATCTGACATCCTCAGGAAACTTTACCCTAAGCAGGTCTACGCAGAAATCCATCCTGCCGACGCCAAAAGACTCGGCCTCAAAGAAGGCGATCCCGTGACCGTCCGCTCCCGCCGTGGCGAAATGGTCGCATCCGCCTATCTCGCGCCCACCGTGCAACCCGGACAAATTTTCGTCCCGATGCATTATCGCGAAATGAACCAGCTCACGCATTCCGCCTTCGATCCCCACTCGCGCCAGCCGAATTACAAAGCGTGTGCCGTGGCTCTGATAAAAAGCGGCCATTGAGCGTGTGATGGCCGTGATTTTTGCCGCCTCGCACTTTCTTTTGCTAGCCCGCAGCCCGCAGCGCATTTACCGTTCGCGCAGATTAAAAGCTGAACTCATTTTTCCACCATGCTCGCTGCTCTCGACCTCAAAGAGGAAATTCTCGCCCTGAAGAAAGCCAGAAACGCCGTCATCTTGGCTCACAATTACCAAACGGGCGACATCCAAGACGTGGCCGACTACGTGGGAGATTCTCTCGGCCTCGCCTACCACGCCAAGGCGACGAATGCCGATGTCATCGTCTTCTGTGGCGTCCATTTCATGGCGGAAACGGCGAAAATCGTGAACCCCGGAAAAATCGTCGTCCTCCCAGATGCCGACGCGGGTTGCTCGCTGGAACAATCTTGCCCAGCGCCGGAACTGGAAGCATTTCTCCAAGCAAACGCCGCGAAAAACTATTACGTCATTGCCTACATCAATTGCTCCGGCGGCGTCAAAGCACTCTGCGATGTCATCGTCACTTCCGGTAACGCGATTAAAATAGTCAACCAAGCGCCCGCAGATCGGCCCATTCTTTTCGTCCCCGACGAAAATCTCGGAGCATGGGTCATGGAACAGACGGGTCGGAAAATGGATCTCTGGAAGGGAAATTGCTACGTCCACGTCGAGTTCACTCGCGACTCGATCAACCGCATCAAGTCGGAATATCCAGACGCTCTCGTCGTCGCCCACCCCGAATGCACCCAGGCGGTTCGATTGCTAGCGGATGAAGTATGCTCCACGGAGAAAATGATTTCCTACTGCAAAAATGCTCCGGTCAAAGACATCATCGTGGTCACCGAAAGCGGGATGCTCCATCGGCTCCGCAAAGAATGCCCGGATAAAAATCTCATCGCCGGACCCACGGACCGCTGCGCTTGCGCCGATTGCCGGTATATGAAAATGAACACCCTGCAAAAACTCCGTGACTGCTTGGACAAGCTTGAACCGCGAGTGGAAATGGAAGAATCCATCCGCCAACGCGCCGAGCTTCCCCTGCTTCGTATGTTAGAGCAGTCCAAGTAAGGGGTTAGTTTTAGATATATATACTGCCGCGCATGATGATTTGTAGAAATGATGCCGTCGCTCAATGGATTGCCCTAACGGGGCAACATGCGATCGCCCAGGGCAACGCCCTGGGTCGAGAAATCCCGAAGAATCCAAGCCCTGAAAGGGCGAAATCTGGTACGCCACCTCCTGAAGAGTTCCGCCCCTTCAGGGCTAAACCATTTCGTCTGCCCACCACCCAGGGCGATGCCCTGGGCTATCACATTTTGCCCCGTGGGGGCAATGAAACCCAACGTTTCCCACAAAATAGGAAGCGCGGAAGCATCCCATATTTCAAAGATCAAAGTTAGCCGCAAGAATGAAGAATAAATCATCTCTAAAATCTGCGTTTATCGGTGTCCATCTGCGGTTCAATTTCTTTTCCCCATGGCAAAAATCTTAGTCGGACTCTCGGGGGGCGTCGATAGCGCGGTCGCGGCGGCGCTACTCATCGAACAAGGCCATGAAGTGGCGGCCGGCTACATGAAGAACTGGATCAATGATGAAGGCATCCCAGGCGATTGTCCTTGGGAACAAGATATCGAAGACGGAAGAGCGATCGCCAAATCCCTCGGCATCGAATTCCGCGTGATCGACTTAATCGATTCTTACCGCGACCGGATCGTCGAGT
>JANORE010000121.1:0-3140 GCA_031415155.1 Akkermansiaceae bacterium
TGGATGTGACCTTCGAGATGCTTAAAGCCTTAGAAAAATTTCCCGGCAAGACGGTCACCTATATCAATAAGGAGGCGATCTCTGCGGGAGCCCTCATTTCCGCAGGGACGGATGAAATTTACTTCGCGCCCGGCAGCGTCATCGGTGCTGCCGCGCCCGTGCAGGCCGACGGCAAAGACATCGACGCGACGATGCGCGAGAAAGTCGTGAGTTATTTGAAAGCCAGAGTCCGCTCTATTTCCGAAGGTAAGGGCCATCGTGGTGACGTCATCTCGGCGATGATCGACATCGATTCCGAGTTCAAGATTGGCGAGCAAGTCATCAAGGAAAAAGGGGAATTGCTTTCTCTCACCGCTCAGGAAGCGATGAATCTTTACGGCGATCCTGCCGCACCATTACTCGGTGCTGGAATCGCAGAAGATATGGAATCGTTGCTCAATCAAATCCATGGGCCGGGAAATTACTCGGTGTCGCGGCTTGAGATTACTTGGTCAGAAAAGCTCGCGCAGTATCTCACGGGCATCGCGCCTATTTTACTCGGGCTTGGATTGTTAGGATTGTTCATCGAGTTTAAGACACCGGGATTTGGGATCTTCGGAATCGCGGGAATCAGTCTGCTCGTCGTTGTTTTCTTCAGCCAGTTCGTCGCAGGACTTTCCGGCCATGAGCCGATTTTATTTTTCCTGTTAGGCATTGCCCTGATTGGCATCGAAGTATTCTTCGTGCCCGGCTCATTGATCCTTGGACTACCCGGCGCGGCATTGGTGTTCGGTTCATTAGTCTGGGCGATGACGGATCTTTGGCCGGGCGAACCGATCCCGATTTCAGGCGGTGCTTTTGTGCGGCCCTTGATGAGCGTCATGATCGGGGTGGTCATGGCGGTCGTCCTTTTTCTCGCCATTTTAAGGTTTCTGCCCCAAGGCGGGATGTGGGGAAAAATGGTGCTTGATGCCGCGGTTGCGGCTCCTTTCGATGAAGCGCACACTATGAATCATGCCAAATTGATCGGTCAGACTGGAATCGCCGCCACCCCGCTTTTTCCAAGCGGCCAAGTGGAAATCGACGGTCGCCGCTACGAAGCCCGACTGCCGATGGGCTTCGCGGAAATCGGAGCGCCCGTCAGAGTCACCGAGGTGCTAGGTTTTAGTCTAACCGTGGAGATTATCGCATGACTTTGGTGATTCTGTTATTCGCGGTCGGCATCCTTTTCATCGCTGTCGAGGTCATCGTGCCCGGCGCGATTTTGGGCAGCATCGGCGCGATATTGATGGGCGCAGGTTGTGTCGCAGCATTTATCCATGGAGGCCCCATCGGCGGCATCATTGCGACACTTACGGCGTTCATCGTAGGTGGCTTGGCACTATGGATCGAGCTTCGGATTTTACCGAGGACGAAGTGGGGCAAGCGCGCTTTTCTCACCAAGGAAATTACGGCCGTGGCCGCTGCCTTCGGTGATGAAGCCCGTGAATTCATCGGAAAATCTGCCGAAGCACTGACGATGCTCTCGCCGAGTGGCTACGTCTCTGTCGATGGCCAGCGTTACGAAGCATTTTGCCAAAGCGGCCAGGCCCCGATCGGTTCCAAACTAAAAATCATCGACGCCGATAATTTTCGCCTCATTGTTTCCATAGATAAAAACTAACTGAAATCATCATCATGCCTGACATCGCCACCATCGTTCTCGTCGTCATTGCCATTCTTGGCTTACTGTTATTCGGTATCATCATCTCATTCTTCAGCGTCTGGCTCCGGGCATGGCTGGCGGGAGCCTACGTCGGCTTCACCGATCTCGTTGCCATGCGTCTCCGCCAAGTGCCATACGGCATGGTGGTGGATGCAAGGATCACCGCGAAGAAAGCCGGCATCGAGATCCCCATCAATGACATTGAAGCTCATTTCCTAGCGGGTGGGGAAATCATCCCGACGATCCAGGCTCTCATCGCCGCGCAAAAAGCAGGCATTTCACTCAACTGGGACCGCGCCTGTGCGATTGATTTGGCGACGAAAGGTTCAGGAAAAAGCGTGGTCGAAGCCGTTCGCACCTCGGTCGATCCTAAAGTCATCGACTGTCCGAATCCCGCCTCGGGCCGCACGACCATCGACGGCGTGGCAAAGGACGGCATCCAAGTGAAAGTCCGCGCCCGTGTCACGGTCCGCACGAATCTCGACCGCTTCGTCGGCGGGGCGAAGGAGGAAACGATCATCGCCCGTGTCGGCGAAGGCATCGTGACCACCATCGGCATGGCGGAAAGTTACAAAACGGTGTTAGAATCGCCGGATAGTATTTCAAAAACCGTTCTTCACCGCGGTCTTGATGTCGGCACGGCCTTTGAAATTCTCTCGATCGATATTGCAGACGTCGATGTCGGTGAAAACGTCGGCGCCCAGCTCCAAGAGGCCCAGGCCGAGGCGAATAAAAACATGGCTCAAGCCCAAGCCGAAATCCGCCGCGCTGCCGCCGTCGCCCTTGAGCAGGAAATGATCGCCCGCGTTGCGGAAATGAAAGCGAAAGTCGTCGAGGCCGAGGCGCAAGTGCCACTCGCGATTGCCGAGGCTTTCCGCAGCGGACGACTCGGCGTCATGGATTATTATAAAATGGAAAACGTCAAAGCGGACACCCAGATGCGGACGAATCTCTCAAAGCCTGAAGGTTCTTAACTTTTGTTAGACCACGAGTATGGACTGGATTCTTGATAACGTTCAAATCTTCCTGATCGCGATTGCGGTGGTCGGTTCTTTGTTGAAGAAGTTTTTCGAAGCGAAGTCGGAAGAGCGTGAGGCGCGTGAGGAAAGGAACGGACCAAGGGAAATTTCCCCTCCGGCCCATAAGCGGAAGCCGCCCGCCATACCATCGGTGCCGCCACCATTGAAGGGATCCACGGTTTCACCGACATTTTCCAGCCCAAGCAGTTCTCCGAAAACACGGGAAATCGGCTACGAAACGGCGGTTGCTGACGAGGCAGCGAAGGCTCTGAAACACCAGGTGGATCTCGCCGAACGCTTGCGCCAAATCCGTGAGGCGAGAGCCGTTAGCATCGTCGGAGCCTCAGCCAACCGCGCTCTTGTCGCCGCTAAAAACACTCCGGAGGCTTCGTCATTGATTCCCTTCTTAATCCGCGAGCGCATGCGGAATGGTGCTG
>JANORE010000122.1:0-4505 GCA_031415155.1 Akkermansiaceae bacterium
GTGACGCGGCATTGAGCGAGGTGAAAAAATTGATGGATCAACGGCAGGTCGTTCCTCCCGAGATGGTAGCTCTGATTGTTAAAGAGAAAAACGTCCAAGGAATTCCGGCGGTGGATGAGTTATGGTATGAAAATCAAGCCGAGTGGGAATCGATGTATGGCGACTTCGGTTCATTAGCCGAAACCACCATGCTTCAGCGTTTCCCAAAAACGAATGGGACTACCCGTCATTCTGCGGTTCGCATACTCGGACGAGTCGGGGGAAAAGATAGCATGTCCGTCATCACTGCTGCTGAAGCAGGGGCAAATGCCGAACTCCGAATCATGATTGATCAAGCGAAAAAGGCGATCACCAGTCGCCTTGGCCTTTAATCGCTAGAATATTTAGCCAATCAAATGAGCACCTTGTGAAGGGCGAGATGCAAAAATTTGTGGGGTGATTCCGGTGGCCTTTTCGTATTCTGCGCTGAGTTTGGCGGCGATTTCTCCGGCTTTCCGTGAATCGCAGAGAGTGACGGTAGAACCGCCGAAGCCGCCGCCAGTCATGCGTGTACCGATGACTCCGCCGTTGCGTCCAATTTTTCGAGTGATCTCGACCATGAGATCGAGCTCTTTACAAGAGACCTCAAAGTCGTCGCGCAGCGAGTCGTGACTGGCAGCCATCAGCGGCCCGATCGTCTCAAAATCGTTTCGTGAGAGCGCAGCGGATGCGGCGATGGTTCGGGAAATTTCTCCGACGACGTGACGGGCGCGGCGGTTGATGGGGTCGCCCAGTTTCTCCCAGTTTGCCTGCACATCGGCAGCGGTGACATCGCGCCATGAAGCTTTTCCTAAAATGGCCAGCCCATGCTCGGTGTCTTTGCGGCGAATCGCGTAGTCTCCATCGGAAAGCTCATGCGACATCATGGTATTTGCGATGAGGACTGTGAGGTTCGGATTTTCGAAAGGGATCAGATCCGGTTCGCGAGATCGGCAGTCGATGAGGACGAGCCGATTTGCTTTACCGAATGCGGAGGTGAATTGACCCATCAGGCCACAGGGAACACCGGCGAAGTCGTGTTCGGCCTTCTGGCAGAGCAGAGCCTTTTCCTTCGTGTCGAGGACCGTGTCCAACAGGCTTTCAAGAAAGGTCGCGGTGGAGCACTCAAGAGCGGCTGAAGATGACAGACCTGCGCCGCTGGGAATGGAGGAAATGATGCAGGCATCGAAGCCAGGAATACTGTGACCGCGGTCCTGAAAACCACGGATGACGCCGCGAATATAGTTTTCCCATTTCACCGAGCCGATTTCTTGATTCTTCGTCAGATCGAAGGTTCCGATTTCCCCACTGAGAGCGGAAAAAATCCGGGCTTCGGAAGTGCCATTGGTGCAACCCGCCATGACCACGTAGCGGTTGATGGCGAAGGGCATGACAAATCCATCGCAATAGTCGATGTGCTCACCGATGAGATTGATCCGGCCAGGAGCCGCAGCAGTCATGGTCGCCTTCGCTTGGAAATGATCCATTAATCCGTCGGCGGCGTCTGAAACTAGGTCGCTAAGGTCTGGGTTGGGCTGGAGCATGGGAATGATGGATTTAGATAGACTCTGCGATAGAAGAGGGATCGACTCGGCGGCGATAGCTTTCAACGGCTTCAGTCCAAGCATGATGTATCCTTTCCGTAGGACGTAGCCATACGGCACGGTGCATCATAAGCATGGCTGGCGCTAGATAAAGAAGCTCCGAAAGCTCATTTTTTGAAATTCCGGAAGGGCCTTCCCTCAGGCAACGTTCCGCCAGCGCCTCGCTCGCAGATGTCATTTCAGAATGTTCAAGCAGGGAAACATGGACGCCGTTGACATAGGGATCGACCACTGCGGCGACGACTCCGCGACGAGAATCGACGGATGCATTCAGTGCCGCATCCACTGCAGAGTTTGATTCGTCGGCAAGGCGGATAACACTCGGCGGATCAAGTTCATCAGGAGTGGATAAGACTTTCTGCGTGGCCAAGGCCCGACCGTATCGAGAGCGACTTGTCCACACCGAAACTGGCGCGGAAAGAATAAGCCCAAGGAGAATCGGCGTCATCCATGCCGCGAAGGTGTAGCTAATTTTAAATGCGATGATGGTCCAAACGATGCCGAGAATCGTCTGGGCCGCATGAAAACGAAACGCATCGCCCCAAGCGGTGCCATCCGTTTCGCGGTTTTGATTTCCCCACCCGACGGCGCGACCGAGGATGATGCTCATCACCATCAGCGTGTGAGCGACCATGATGCACGGAGCGAGCAGCATGGAAATGACCGTTTCTAACAACGCGCCGACGATCAAGGCAACGCCGCCGCCGAAAGATCGCCGAACCTTCGAATTAAAAACAGCACCGATGACCGCTAGGATTTTGGGGAGGAAAAGCAGCCCGAAGATGACGGTGGTGAGAATGATACTCTGCTCAATGCCATCCACGCCGAACCAGCGGGAGGCATAACTCTCGAATGGAAGCTGGCTCAGTTGACTGGAATATCGATCCCACGCCACCCATGTGCCGAGGATGAGAAAGAGGAACCAAAGCGGACTCCCGAGGTAGGCCATGATGCCCATGAAAAGATGCATTCTCACGGAAAATGGTAGCTTGCGAGCAAAGATCAGCCACATGTGTTGAAGATTCCCCTGACACCAGCGGCGGTCGCGGATGAGGTGATCCACCAGCGTCGGCGGTGCTTCTTCATAAGTTCCCTCGATGTCCCAAGCGAGCCACACTTCCCAACCTTGGGAGACCATCAGCGCGGCTTCCACGAAATCATGACTCAGAATCCGCCCGCCAAATGGCTCACGACCTGGCAAGGCAGGAAGCTCGCAGTATTCGGAAAATGGCTGCATCCGAATCAGCGCATTATGTCCCCAATAACTACCGCCACTGAGTTGCCAGAAATTTAACCCTCGGATGAAAAGTGGGCCGTAAAGCCGCATGGCAAATTGCTGGAGCCGCGTGAAAACTGAGTTTCCACGGATCAGCTTCGGCGGAGTTTGGAGAATACCCAACCGGGGATATGCCTCCATGATGCGAGTCATTTTCACGATGTCCGCGCCATCCATCAGACTGTCTGCATCGAGGACGAGCATCGATTCGTAGCCGCCCCCCCAAGTGCGGACGAAGTCGCCGATGTTTCCTGCTTTGCGGTTTTCGTTCGTTTTACGCCGCCTGTAGTAGATTCGGCCAAATCCACCGAGATTGCGGCAGAGATTCGTCCACGAAGTCTCCTCGATCACCCACAGATCGAGATCCCGAGTGTCGCTGAGAATGAAAAAATCGAAGGATTCCAGATTTCCAGTGGCCTCGATGGAGCGGTAAATTGCTTCGATCCGAGCGCAGACTTTCACGCTGTCTTCATTATAAACGGGGATGACGACGGCGTGGCGCTTGATGAGTGGATCGGTTTTTCCTTCAGCGAGCGCACTGATTCTCACTGAGCGTTTGCGACCGAAAACGATGTCGAACGCGCCAAAGATCGCATGGAATGAACCGAGCACGAGCAAGCCATTGAGTAACGCGAAAATGGCGAGCAGCGGATAGTGAGCTTTTTGAAAACCCATCCGCCAGAACAGATCGGTCATCCACAGCACCGCAATGATGTTGACGATCAAAACACTGCCAAAAAATAACGTGCGCCGGAGAACCATCTTGGAGCGTTTGAAAAAAGGCTCCACGGAATCGCGAGGTGGTAAATCGGTGTGATCCATTAGAAAAGAAAGAACCAAACGGTGACGGCGATGGTTAGAATCACGACTCCGGTGAACATCAGGCGAACGATCGGGCGGCGATCCATCGTTTCCCACCACTGGGCGGCACCACTACCGATCGCGTTGAGTTCGAGTGGTTTCGGAATCATCGTCAGTTCGGCGAACTGCGGTCCCGCAGCGAGGTAAGATTGTTTCATCGCCGCGACAAATTCTGCGGGCCACGGCGCAGGAGTCAGGAAAACGCCTTGCCACTGTCCAGACATGCCAGCAAGTAATAACGCAAGGCGACCACGGGCGGCAAGACGGCGATTTGTCAAAGGCACGTCGAGGACATCTTGCGTCCAGTCGGCGACTTCATTGAGCGCTTCCTCCATCGCGAGAAGTCGCGCCGGTTTTTCGGGTTCATCGGCACGCCTGGCGGAAGCCCGCCATAAAATTCCGCGCACGAGCTCGGCGACGAGAAGACGATTTCGCAGCCGCAGCGCCTGGAGGTAGGACTCTACCGCCGCGTAAGCTTCCTCCCACTCGATGAGTTCGCCCTCGGAAAGAGGCCGGAGAGTATCTAAGGAGTGACGCGGTGGACCCATGTTTCAGTGAGGAAATTTTCTCCGCGTTTGAGGCAGCAACGAAGCTCGATCGGTCCGACATCCGCCAGCTTGCCGCCTTCCGCCGCAGGAGCGATTTGGAAAGCCACGCGGAAACGGGCGTCTGGCATCGACTGGACGGTCACGCCTTGGATTTTTATTTTCTCGGCTCCGGCTCCCATCGCCTGGACGAGTGGGGTG
>JANORE010000123.1:0-2566 GCA_031415155.1 Akkermansiaceae bacterium
CCTTACTTCTGCGTCCGTGAGCACGTTTAAGAACGTCACGGTGACCGTGCCATAACAGCAGCAGGCTAGCGGATCGCTAGTCTTGCCCGAATATCGGTATTAGAAAAAATGAGGAGGGACCAAGATGGCCCCTCCTCTTCAAGAGGTGATCGCAAAACCCACAATGCTGTAGATCACTTATCCTCTATTCACTTAGCTACGGATGAAAAATCAAACGGATCGTCAGAGCCAAAATGGTGCTCGTGCCTCGCAGAAAACTGCCCCACGGAGATTGTCTCTGGCTTTGGCCAGCGTGATTTTCGTCGCATTCGCCCTTTGTTTAATGAATGCGCCTCTTCCAGAATCTGGAAACAAATTAGATCTAGAAAATTCTGTGGAAGCGTCCAGCACCGCTTCCAAATTTCACGATTCCACACGAAATGATACATCTGATGAAGTTCATGATTCGCAAGGTGCAAGCGCCCTCACTGAGCAACGAACCGAGAGTCTGAAACAGATGTTGTTGTCAGCGCAGGCAATTGAGAATCCATCAGAACAAAACGCTGCGTTGAACAGGTGCCTTGCTGGCGTAACGCCGGAGAAGGCAGCAGATGTGTTAAATTCAATGGCTCCGGACGAGGTGAAAGGAATTGCCGCCCACAGGCTATTTGACCTTTGGGCCACTTCTGAACCGCGTTTGGCAATGGGCTGGGTACATGCTGAGTTGGATTCCATAACTCGCCAAATTTTCATGAATCTCGCGGCTCTACGTTGGGCCGCTATGGATTTGCCGGAAGCGGCGACATGGGCTCGCGACTTGCCTGAGGGCGATTCACGCATCGCAATGATAATGGCGATCGGACAAGAAGCCACTCAACGTGACCCACGCGAAGCACTGCGCTTGGCGAGTGAACTTCCTGAATCAATCGCCAGTTCCGAACTCATCGCGAGTGCAGCGGCTGAATGGGCGGTTATAGAGCTGAGTAGCTCGTTAGAGTGGGCGTTGCAGATTGAGAATCTGCATCTACGCCAGCAAGTCATTGAGCAAATCGCACTCGCCTCGTCTACTCATGACCTCCGAACTGCGGCAAGTATTGCACTCCAACAAATGACTCCTGGGATGCAACAAGACCGGGCGTTGGTGTCGATCATTCAGCGCTGGGTATCACATGACCCGGAGATAGCCTCATCATGGGTGAGCCAGTTTCCAGATGACTCTTTGGGGCAAGATGCGGTGGAAAATTTAATCAATGTTTGGGCGAATCAGGATGATGTCGCGGCAGGTAAATGGCTAAGTGCTCTGCTACCTAGCAGAATGAAAAATGCTGGTATCCTTGCTTATTCCCGCATGTTAGAGCGGACCGATGCAGAGCTAGCGAACCGCTGGGCTTGCTCTGTCACGTATATTCCTTAAGAGCATCGTTGCCTGGACGTAAGCCGCTCGAATCCTCACTTCTCATCCTCGCAGCCGATCTTCGTGAAACTGCCATCAACCAACAGATGTTTTTCACAAAACATAAAACCATGCAAAGTTCGGGGCGCTGGAGCCGGCTAATAATATTCTGCTATCTTCACCGGCAACGCGCCGGGCTTCGTGTTGTTCTTTCCGCGTGTCCGCCGTCACGAATATCTCGACTTACGGCTTCGCCGAACTCACCGGACTTAAGGAATTGCGCGATGAACTCATCGGCGATTGTAAGTCATGGGAGCTGAAGGGGACGATCCTTCTCAGCTCGGAAGGCTTGAAGCGGAAGATCAGCGTCAGCGAAAAACAACCATTTAATCGGATACTAGTTCGCATCCAAAAGGAGATTATTTCCTTCGGTATGGAAAGTATTATGATTTCGGTCCGTTAATACGCGCATGCTGCACGACTTCAAAAAGGAGATCCTGTTCTGATCCAAGCGGCAGAGGAGTCCTTACAAACTCAGGAAAACATAGCCCTTCGTCACGGGGAAATCCATTCCGTGAAAATATCGCTGAAATTCTTGTCCTGGTCGGGTTTAAAAGCTACTGAGCTGGGGACGTGAATATTGTCGATCAAATCGCCCTACGAGCTTCCGCTGAACGCCCCGCGATCGTGGCGGACGGTGTGTCACTCACCTTTGGTGATTTATTCGAGCAGGTTTCCATGGCGGCCAGTTGGTTGGAGCACCGTCCGAGATTTCGCCGGGATGGAGTGCCGCGGGTCGGCCTAGCTTGTGAAAATGGGGTGAACTACATCGTGCTGGCCCTGGCCATTTTGAAGGCGGGCGGTTGTCTCGTGCCACTCGCAGATGAACTCACGGAAACAGAGCGGCAAGAAATCATCGAGCGAACTGGATTGTGCGGCATGATCTCCGGCCAAGGTGAAACTTGGCAGCAAGCAACATGGTCGGCACTGGAGACGCCGATTCTAGGAAACGAAGATGAATTTTCCGCACTGGATCCAGCCTTCATTCGTTTCAGTTCCGGGACAACGGGGCGCAGCAAAGGCGTCGTCCTGAGCCATGCGAAACTGCGCGAACGGATCGTCGCAGCAAACGCTGCCCTAGAAATCGGCCCAAGCGATCGAGTGCTTTGGATGCTACCGATGGCCCATCATTTT
>JANORE010000124.1:0-4857 GCA_031415155.1 Akkermansiaceae bacterium
ACTCGAACCCCAGTTCCAGCGGGTCCATCAGGTGGAAGACTGAGAGGTCGTGCTTGCGGTAGCGGAGGTGCTGGAGGGCCTCACTGAGGGCGGTGGTGTCGGTGAAGAGGTCTGATAGAATGACGACGAAGGCGCGTTGGCTGATTTTTTCCGCGATGGTGTGGAGCGCGGTGAGAAGGCCCGTCTCGCCGGAGGGTTGGATTTTTCCAAGAGTAGACGAGATGCGCTCCATGTGGGCGGCGCGGCGGCTGGGCGGGACTTCGAGGTGGAGCTTATCCGTGCAAATTGAGAGTCCTGCGGCGTCGCCCTGATTAACCAGCAGGTAGGCGAGCGATGCCGCGATGCGGCGAGCGACTTGTATCTTGGCCTCGCCATTTCCCGCGAAATTCATCGAGCCAGAGGCATCCACGACGAAGTAGGCGCGGAGGTTGGTATCCGCCTCGAACTCCTTGATGTAGAATCGATCTGAACGGGCGAAGGCCTTCCAGTCGAGACGGCGGGTATCATCGCCGGGCACGTATTTCCGGTATTCCGCGAACTCTACGGACGAGCCTCGATGAGGTGAGCGGTGCTTGCCTGCGACGTTTCCTAACATCGGCGTACGCGACTCGATGGGCAGCGAGCCGAGCCGGGAGAGCAGGGTATTGTCGATGAAGGAATGGGTCATGGTTTTTCTTTGGCTGCTTGGAGCTGAGGTTCATATTACAGCTGACGTTACCGACAGTTTGATCCGTAGGAGATACTATATTTCGTTGTATCAGTCAGATATTTAAATTTTATCGTGATTCATAGATTCTTCAAACACGCTGTCAAGATCTGTCTACACGCCACTGCCACCAAAACCCAAATGCGACCATAAAGACAGCTATGGGAGATGTCAGACGCCAGAACCCGTCATGCTCGGGATACCTGTAGTATGCACCCGCAATAATCCCAACGGTCAGTATGATGCAAAGCCATATACGCCACGAACACAATTCAACCGCTAATTCGATAACTATCTCAAATAACCAACACATGATTTTGTATTTTCTCTATCAACCGAGTTGAAGGGGGCACTATGGAATTACAAAGCACAATGCGTGCGTGCGCGTTAACTAAGTTTACACATATTTTTTTGGTGTGTAGCAGTATCAACATGGGTTAGCGATTTGCTTTGGGTGTTTTAAAAAATGCCTGCACCTCTTGAACGCTGCGGGTGTTGAAGACATCCTGTTTCCGCAGCCAGCCCTTGCGTGCGATCCGAATGCCGAGGCCGATGTGGTGCAATCTTGCCGTGGAGTGGGCGTCGGGATTGATCGAGCAGAGAACGCCCTTATCGCGGGCACGCTTCCACCAGCGCCAATCCATATCCATCCGCAGCGGGCTACAATTGAGCTCAATGATCGTGCGAGTCTCGGCAGCGCAGTCGATGATCATGGCGTGATTGACGGCATACGGCTCGCGTTTGAGAAGGAGGCGTCCGGTGACGTGGCCGAGCATCGTGACGTGCTCGTTCTCCATCGCTCGGCAAATGCGCCGCGTCATTTCTTCTTCCGTGAGAGTGAATGAGGCATGAACAGAGGCCACGCAATAATCGAGCTTGGCCAGAATTTCATCACTGAAATCAAGGGTGCCATCCTTTAAAATATCCACCTCGGAACCGGCGAAGAGACGGAAATTTTCATAGCTCGCATTGAGCGCAGTGATGGCTTCGATCTGCTCTAACAAGCGCGTCTCATCCAGACCGTTGGCTTGGAAAGAAGACTTCGAGTGATCGGCGATGCCCAGATATTGCAAGCCGAGATCCATCGCTTCATCCGCCATCGCACCGAGTGTGTCGTGCCCGTCAGAAGCCGTGGTGTGATTGTGAAATGTCCCGCGCAGCTCGGTGAGTTCGACGAGGCGCGGCAATGTGTGCTCGCTCGCCGCTTCGATTTCACCACGGTTCTCGCGGAGTTCGGGCTGGATGAAATCGAGGCCGAGGGCACGGTAAATGTCGGCCTCCTCGTGGATCTCAGAAGGCGGGACTTGGCTTGTAGAATTCGCCGCCATGGTGAAGCCATATTCGTTCAGTGAAAGCCCTTGCTGAAGCGCGAGCGAACGGATGGCGACGTTGTGCTCCTTGGAGCCAGTGAAGTATTGTAGGGCAAAAGGAAACTGGCTGTTAGAGACTGCTCGCAGATCGCATTGAATTCCATTTTTTAATCGGACCGATGCCTTCGTTTCGCCGCAAGCGATGATGGATGCGACTTCTGGCAAGGTGGTGAAATCTTCGCAAACGAGCGCAGGCTCCTTGGTGGCGACGAGGAAATCCAGATCATGCACGGTTTCCTTGGCTCGGCGAAATGACCCAGCCACAGCGACACGGGAAATTTCTGGGTGGAGGCGGAGGAAGCTTGCGATTTCTTCGACCAGCGGAGTGACGGCGGCTAGCAGAAATGTATCGGCGAAGGTTTCTCGCAGGGCGATGGCTTCGAGTATCTTCGCCTGGGTTTTCGCACCGAAACCCGGAAGTCCAGCGACACTTCCAGCATCGCAAGCAGCCTTGAGATCGGCGATGGATGCGATGGCGAGGGTCTCGTAGAGTGCTTTAATTTTCTTAGGCCCGAGACCTTGCAGATCGAAAAGTTCAAACAAACCGCTGGGAAACTCGGCGCGGAGTTTTTCATGAAACTCCAGTTTTCCGGTGCTCGCGAGTTCGTGGAGTTTATCGCGCAGCGCGTCACCGATGCCCTTGATGCCTACGAGTTCATTTTTTACGGCAAGCTCGACGATGTCTCCATCGAAGTTCCTGACCGTTTCCGCGCCTTGTCGATAAGCACGAATTTTGAAGGGATTCTCGGCTTTGAGTTCGTGCAATAAGGCGATTTCTTCGAGGACTTCAGCTAGCTTCTCGCGATTCATGAACCAGCTTTGCGTGGCAGAAGAATGCGGTCAAGAGAGGCGATTCATTCGGCCAAGATCTTTGCGTCCCACTTCGGAAACGGGTCTTTGAAAATCTGATGCCAGCGCTTTTCGGGGAGTGCGTATTCCTCCTCGGTTAGTAGTGCATCATCAAACATTTGTGTGAGTGCGTTGCGATCCATGTTGGTGCCGATCAGGACGATTTCTTGGCGGCAGTCCCCATTCGGCTCTTGCCAGACGCGGTCCACCGAGGACCGATCTTCTGGCCAATGATCTCGTGGGACGGCAGCCCAGAAAAGTCCGGCGCATTGGTGCCTAGCCATGCCGCCAGCCTGCGACCAGTAGCCCGCCATTTTTAATCGTGTCGCCAGCCAGAAGACGCCTTTTGAGCGAATCACTCCGGGCCATTCTTGTTGAAGCGTCTGATAGAAACGCTCGGGATGAAATGGAATCCGGCTTGCATAAACAAAGTTAGAAATCCCGTATTCCTCAGTTTCTGGAGTGTGCTCGATCAGGGAATCTAGCCACCCTTCGTGCTTCTCGGCCTGTTTCGGATTGTAGAGTCCGGTGCCCATCACGGCATCCAGTCGCACCACGGACTCGACGGTTTCATGAATGGCTGCTTGCGGATTGAGCGCACGGATCATGCCGTGGACGAGGTGTTTTTCCTCCTCGGAAATGAGATCGGTTTTGTTGAGTAGGATCACATTCGCGAAGTCGATCTGATCGCTGAGAAGATCGACGATGGTGCGCTCGTCACCTTCACCGACGGCTTGTTTGCGAGCTTTGAGATTTTCCATCGTCGAGTAGTCGCGGATGAAATTAAAGGCATCCACGACGGTGACCATCGTATCGATTTCCGCAACGTCACTGAGCGAGCGGCCTTGATCATCGGTGAAGGTAAATGTTTCTGCGACTGGCATCGGCTCGCTGACGCCGGTGGACTCGATGAGGAGGTGGTCGAAGCGGCCTTCACGAGCGAGTTTTCCGACTTCTTCTAGCAGGTCTTCACGTAGAGTGCAGCAGATGCAGCCATTGGACATCTCCACCATTTTTTCCTCCGTGTGGGATAGTGCCGCGCCGCCGGAGCGGACCAGCTCGGCATCGACGTTGACCTCGCTCATGTCATTGACAATGACGGCGACGCGTTTTCCCTCGCGATTACGGAGGATGTGATTGAGCAGTGTCGTTTTACCGGAGCCGAGAAAGCCAGAAAGAACGGTGACGGGGAGCTTAGGGGTATTCATGAGATGCGTTCTGTTAAAGTTCTATGAGTTTCCGGCGAGTGGATCATTGATCAAAATCGGTTGATCTGGTGCGGGATTTACGGGTGAGGATTTGCGGGTCATGAGCCAAGTGAGGGCAGTGAGATGAGGAAACTCGACGAGCATCCCAATGATGAGAGCGGCGTAGATGAGCGGCTGGTCGGGGATGACAGCGGTGGTGAGGGCGAGCATTAAGGGGGCATTGCGAGCTGCCGTGGTCATCGTGAGTAGGACGCGCTCCGGTTGCTGCAGCTGGAAGCGGCGTGCCAAAAACTCGCCTAGGAAGTAGGTGATGATGAAGAAAACAAACACGGCGACGAGAATGAGGGAGAAGGTGGAGGCGTGTTCTAAAATCGTGGTAACATTTGCAGCGAAAATGCAGGTGACTAAGGCTGCGAGAGCGCACGGAATGAGGAAACCCACCGTTCTCAGTAAATGATCAAACGCGACTTTGGGTAAGATGCGCACGAGGATTTGATGGCTGGCAAGAGCGGCGGAGAAGGGAAAGATGAACCATTGCCACAGAGACCCAGCGGTACTGGATAAATCAAGATTCGCTTGAGCACCTGCGAAGAGCGCGAGATAGACAGGAAAGAGCAGTAGCTGGCTCATGAGATTGATAGGCAGGAGGACCGAGCCAAGTACTGTATTTCCTCCCGCAAAACGGGTGAAACCGAGAAACCAATCGGTGCATGGTGCCATAAAG
>JANORE010000125.1:0-5339 GCA_031415155.1 Akkermansiaceae bacterium
GCCATCGCCCGCGCCCTCGACGACGCCGATTTCCGCTCCCCTTATGGCCGCGAACTCTCGGAAGCCCTCCGTAATTCTATTTTTTACCGAGCAGCTCTCGCACTTTCTTCTTTGCCTTGCCCCACTCGCCTAGACTTTGGAAGGCCACCTTGCCCTCCCGGTCGATCACGACGGTTAACCAACTTTGAGCGCCGAATGCTTTGCTCATGGCTCCTTCCTCCGGCTCAATGGCCAACGGTATTTTGAAATCAGGATAATCGCTCGCCAAAATTTCCGTGACCTCTTCCTGCGGCCAAGCTCCGTGGACCACAATAATTTCCAGCTCCTGCCCCGGAATCTCCTCTCGAAGTTTTTGGAGTAGTGAAAGAGTGTCGCGGAAAAAGATCAGCGGACGATTCAGACCTACAAACTCAAGCAACCGGACCTTCCCTGGCTGCTGCTCTGGTAGAGGATCAGTATGAAACCATGTCACGGCTTTGAGTGGCGGAGCCTGTTTTCCAATATGATCCACCGATACTTCCGGTTTCCAGACTGAGGACTCATCTGGCAGTTGGATCACTAGTCCAGCCTTCCCTGTTCGCACTCTCACTTCACGCATTCGGAATGCGTCGTTTTTCATCCGCTTGATTACCTGCACATCAAGCCATCCCGCGACCACACCCCGCAGGACAAAGTTCCCCTCAGCATCCGTCAAAATTTCCACTCCCTCCGGCTGTAAATAGCCGGACGCTTCCACGCTCGCTCCTGACACAGGGTTTCCTGCTGGGTCCACGACTTTGCCCGAAACCATCGCGTCAGCCTTAGGCAATACAATCGGTTCAAGATCTACGGATTGACCTGCTTTGAAGGCAGCGTGTGATGAAACACGCCCATAGCCAGCTTTGGAACCGTAGAAAATAATCTGTTTGTCAGGCAAGAGCCTCTTCGTTTTATAGCGACCTTCAGCATCCGTGATGAGTTTTACGCGTTCATCATCGATGGTTTCTCCGTTATTTGTGACGAGCGCTCCTGCGATCGGCTTGCCTTCTGTATCCACCACTCGACCGGACGCACTGCCGAACTCGTTCACTTTCAGTTCCAGCTTCGCCATATCCGTGACAGGAAACATGATCCCGTATGTGGTGACCATCCCGTCGAAATCAGCCATCAAGCGCGCCTTTTGAGTTCCTGCAGGAAGGGTAATTGAGAATTTCCCAGCAGGATCGCTCACCACATTGATGGGATCGCCCATCCTATCGTTTGGCTCAAGGCAACTGACTCGAGCTCCTCCAACTGGCTCGCCAGATGGATTCACAACCACACCGCTGATTTGGCTTTCACGAGGGATCGCAAAGTCCGCTGTGTAGCTAACGCCATTTTCGACCACTAGTTCAATGCTGGTCCCTTTTCTATCACTCGTTTCTCGTGTATATCCTTCAGGCACTAATCCAGCCACATACACTGTTGTTTTTCCCGGCTTAGTGCGTGCTTGGTAAACTCCGTTCTTATCCGTCATCGCCGTAGTGCTAGCGAGTGATGAAGATCCACTTGCGAGGCTCAATCCGATCGCCAAATCAGCCACGCCCACGCCCGTGTCAGCGAGTGTGACCTTGCCCGATACGAGGGCGCCTTTTGTAAAACGAGGGTCAAGCTGTTCCCGTCGCTCTCCGGTTGTTAGGGAGATTTCAGCGATCTCCGCGATCCATCCTCTGTCTAACTCATTTCCCAGATCGACACTGAGATTGTAGTCCGCTTCTAGTAACCGATCCAGTTGGTATCGCCCATTTGCATCCGTCGTAGCCTTCGCAGTGACTCCGCCTTTTCGATAGGCTTGTTGTTCCAAAATCATCACAGATGCCCCAGCCACGGGCGTTCCATCTGGCAACCTTGCCGTCCCGGCGACTGAGGCGGCTGGTGGCAATGTCAGCTCGATTTCACCATCCTGAGTTGCCGGGTTATATTGAAATCCTTGATGGTAATGACCTGGAACTTGACCATATTTCTTCTCGTCGTGATCCACATAGTATAACCCGGGAGCCAGATTCTCAATCGCACAGCGGCCCTGATCGTCGGTCACTCCCTCCCAGAATCCTTTCGGCATAGGCGGCACGTCACCCCAGAACCGTGGACGATTCTTCCCAGAGCGATCGTCTTTCAAGATCGGGAATTGAGCCTTCACCACCCGAAGTTGTAACTGCGGTATTGCCATACCATTCTCGTCGCGGATGTGAAATCTAAGCCCGGACCCTTTCGCCAATGAGATCTCATACCCAGACTTCGCGATTGGCAGACCTACTGAAATCGCGCCATGTCCATTCGTAAAGTGGCTAACAAATAGATGAATTGTCGTGTAGGTGGATTCCAGCCATTTAGACTTAATCGGAATTCTGCACACGCCAGCTTCATCAGTCTTACCGCCCGAAGTTAGTGGATCAATATTCTGACCATCCAAGTTAGATATCGCTTGGGAAAACACCTCTGCTCCCTCCGCCGGATTTCCTTCCGACGTCACAACCCGGCAGGTAAACATATCCTCCGCTTGAATTATACGATCCTTCACCATTTCCTTCGGCTCCTTGGCCGGTGCTGGCGGCTGCGTCAGACCGACTGCTGCTAATCCAAGCAAAATTGCCACCGACCCGATTGCGGCTAGGCGATTGCTTTTTCCCGTAAATCGCCCGATTCCTAAAATCCGCCTGCGTAAATCTTGTGGGCTTTCCACCACACTCACGATCCCTGAGAAGACTGTTCGCGGCTTGATATTTTGGTCAAGCAAGCGCAGCAACATTTCCCCATAGCACGCCACATGGCCCACACCCGCGCGTCTCAACACCCAAGCATCTGTCGCCCGCTCACTCTCAACCCGCGTCCGGTGAAATGACCACCAAACTAACGGGTTAAACCAATGGATGGCCTGCACCACCGCCAGTGCAAAATTGACCCATAGATCCCGCCTCCGCCAGTGGCCCAACTCATGCAGCAGCACTAGCCGAAGTTCATTCTCAGACAGCCGATCCAACGTTGCTGGCGGCATCAAAATTACCGGGCGGAAAAGCCCGAAAAGCGCTGGAACCTCGACGGCCTCCGTGATTCTCAGGCGAGGCAATCTCCACCAGCCTGCTTCATTTCCCAATGTTTCGAGTAAATCACCTAACAGCGCTGACTTTTCATGAAAGGGTGTTCCCAATTTCCTCAACTGCCGCGAAAATCGCCATGTTAGGAATATGCCAAAGCCCAACAACCCAGCCATGCCGGAAATCCAAACCACGAAAAGTATATTAAATTTTGTCAGTAGCTTCGGAGGCTGGACGGTAAGATTGGTATATCTTTCTGGAGCCTCTAACCGTCCAAGCGGGGAAGAATGCGGATGTTCCAGTGAGGGGGGATTGAGTCGCTGAATTTCACTCGGTGGAAAATTCTGTGATAAAGGCGCAGCAGGTTTTTCTGTTTCCAACAAATGCTGCCAAGAAACTGCACTTGTCGGCAAGGTAGGCATCAGCAAGCGGACTGCCACCAGCAACCATAGCCCATGTCGCCAGCCTGCGGGGATCCGGCGACCAGCCACTAACAAAAGGCTACCAATCGCCAATGCTAAAATACCCGCATCGCGCGATGCGATCAGAAGAGTATCCATCCAAGTGTTCATGAGTTGGTTCCCTCCGGGCTATTGTTTTCTGGCAAAAGTTTCCTGAGTTCGATGATTTCCCCCTCGCTCAGTGGCCTCCGTCCATTGACCAACTGCGCCAACAACGGCGCTAAAGAACCTCGGCTGACGCGGTTCAAAAAAGAGTCTGTTTCCGCCATCACCACGGCCTTCCGCTCTACTACCGGGAAATAGTAGAAACGATTTCCCGTTGCTTCCGTTCGCAATACGCCCTTCTTGACCAAGCGCGCCAACAAGGTTTTCACCGTCTGAGGTTTCCAACCTTCAATCTCACCCAGCGCATTCACAACCTGCTGCGCCGTCACCGGTGGCTCAGCCCATGCCACCTCCATCACCTTCCATTCCGACTCCGAAATACGTGCAATTTCTAACATGGCTACATCCGTAGTCGATTACGACTACAGATGTAAACAATATTTTACCGTGCCCTAGAATCATACGCTTGAGGGCCAGCACTTCCACCTCGGGAAGGATACCTTCCCCGGCGAGGAAATCGCGGAAGTCGCTGCCACGGTGGGCGTTTTCAGATGCTTTTGCTTTCATCGGCGTGCCGTGAGCTCCAAGTCCAGACCATGTTCGGTGGCGGTCCAGACCTTGAGGAGAAGGACGGAAAGTCGAGAGCCATACAGCAAGGTCATGGTGTTTAAAGAATGGGGTTGAAAGCCAGACCGGATGCCCAAGGTTTTGCCAGCAGGGCCATGTCCAAGGTGGCGAGCTTGAGGTTGTGGCGGACGGCAAGGCGCACCAAGTGGGCGTCGGTAGTATCTTTGTAAGAGGATTCGGGCGAATCGGTGGCGCTCAGATCATCGGCGAGGAAACGATGGGCCCGGCGGGAATAGAAGCTGATCAGCGAACGGTGAGCATCCGGCCATGTGGCGGAATAACCGGGGCTGAGGCTCACGCGCATAAATCCGAGTTCCACGATGGGAGTGGTGTAAAACGCGGTTTGCTCGTCCAATCATGCCCGCACCCCAACGTGATCCGCATGAGTGGTCCAGCGGCTGGCGAGCAGTAAATTCACGTCCAACAGCCAGCTTATGAAGGCTCCTCAAGGATTTGTTTGATCCGTTCAGGAGTCATCGGAGGAGCACCCGCAGGGGCCGCCAGCAGGCAGTCGGCTAGGGCTTCGATGTCTCCGGTGAAGTCGTGGAGCTTGCCTTCTTTGCGGACTTTTTCGATTTCGCCATGGGCTCGTTTTTCAAATTGATTCAATACCGCAGTCGTCGCGCTGTATTTACGCATCGCGTAGTCCGTGGACTCCACCGCGACCGGGCGGAGGGCGACGATTTTTCCATCGACCACGATGCCGATGTCGTCTCCCTTGAGGGCGCGGCGGAGCAGTTCGGAAAGATTACCCCGGGCGGCAGTTGGCGTGAGGGTCAACATACTCATGGCGGAAATTTGACGCATTCCCGTCGCAGATGCGAGCAGCATTTTAAGCCCCCCGGCATTTTACTTCATCCCAAAAAATTTGCGCCCCTCCGCGCCCTTTACGCCTTTGCGGTAAACTCTTCCTCCTCCATGCTCCCCACATGTCCGCCCCGCTCAGCCGTAGAAATCTCCCCGAAAACCCAACCCCGGACGACATCCTCAACGCCTTCCTCGATTACCTCACCGCTACCGGCACCGAGCCCTACGACCACCAGGAAGAAGCCATCCTCGAACTCTTCGCCGGCAACAACGTCATCCTCAACAC
>JANORE010000126.1:0-9728 GCA_031415155.1 Akkermansiaceae bacterium
GTGTCGCTCTGCCGGGCGAGGGATTTGTCGAGGATGAGGATGCTGGTCTTCACCCCGGAGTAGGGATTGAAGCAGCCCGCCGGGAGGGAGACGACGGCGACGAGGGAGTTTTCCACGAGCATTTTCCGCAGCTCTTTGTAGGCGGTCTGGCTTTGGAAGATGATGCCTTCGGGCACGATGATACCAGCGCGTCCGGTAGGCGTGAGGTGCTCGGCCATGTAGTCCACGAAGAGGACTTCGCTGCGCTTGGCCTGGATGGAGAAACGCTTGTGGGGCTTGATACCGCCTTTCGGCGACATGAAGGGCGGGTTGGCGAGGATGACGTCGGCGAATTCGTTCCAGCGTTCCTCAGAGGTGAGGCTGTCGTATTCGTGGATGTGGGGATCTGGGAAGCCGTGGAGGTAGAGATTCACCAGCGAGAGGCGCACCATGTCGGGCGAGATGTCGTAGCCCTTGAGATTCTGGGCGAGGCGGCCTTTTTCGTCGGGGGTGAGCTTGCTGTGGCCTTTTTTGTCGCGGTTGTGGGCGAGGATGTGCTTGTAGGCGGAGATGAGGAAACCGGCGGTACCACAGGCGGGATCGAGGATGGTTTCGTGTTTCTGCGGGGCGAGGATTTCCACCATGAAGTCGATGATATGGCGCGGCGTGCGGAACTGCCCGGCATCGCCCTGCGAGCCGAGGACGCTGAGGAGATACTCGAAGGCATCGCCGAGGCGCTCGCTGTGGTCGTAGCTGAACTCGTCGATGATCTTGAGAAAGGCGCGGAGCGTCTCGGGGTCGCGGTAAGGGAGGTAGGCGTTTTTGAAGATGTCGCGAAAGAGCGCGGGAATACCGGGGTTCTCGGGCATCTTGGAAATGCCTTCGCCGTAAAGACCGAGCATTTCGTGGCCGCCGAGCGAGGGTGCCATCAATTTCGCCCAGCCATAGCGGGCGTAGGGACCGGTGAAAAAGGAACGCTCGCCGCCGAGCTCCTCGGCCTCGGCATCCATGTCGTCCATGAACTTATAGATGAGGGCGATGGTGATCTGCTCCACCTGGGACTTGGGATCGGGGACTTTACCAACGAGGATGTCGCGGGCGGTGTCGATGCGGCGTTTGGTGTCGGTATCTAGCATGAGGAAGGGCGAAGATGGTTAGGAAAATTCGTTTTGACGAAGGAAATAGGGGCGACTATGGTGTCCGCAAGTCGGGGTGGAAATGTCCGCCCGGCGTCAGGCTCCTGGAAATGTCCGGGGGCCTTTCGCATTTCTAGGTGACAAGAAGAAGACCGTGACCTTCCACTGCACCTTCAGAGCTGCGGTGTAGCTTGGTTTGGATGATATCAAAGGCGCGATTCAACTGCCCGGGTCTGAGGTGATGTAGGCCGATGGGCCGGGCGATCAAGTCGGCGAGCTGAAGTCCTGCGGAGTTCGCGGTCTTGGGCACCATGACGATTTCTAATGGAAGAGGGTGGGAGTGGGCATTGGTGATGTTGCAGAAGCGTCGAAATGATAGCTCCAGCTCTTTATCCTCCTTGCGCCCCCGGCACTCGACGATGACTGGCGTGCGCAACTTTGATTGACCATGAGCAGCGAGAAGGTGAAACAACCCATTCAATCCAACCTCCATCGCGTAATCGTAGACGCCGCGGGGGTGTGCCTCCGTATGCCGCGTGGCGAAGGCATACTTATCAATGATGACGGAAATGATCGTGGCAGGGAGTTCCTGCATGAGAGTGGTGAGTTCCGCCAAAAAAATCTCCCGTCGATAGCGGTTCAACAGAAAGGAGAAGGCATCTCGAGGCTTCCGAATCTCATGCTCGTGCAAAACTGTCTCATCGTGGCCCCAGTGGCGCATCTTGAACTCTTGGAGGTCACGGCAAAGGTGCGCGACGTAATCGCGTTTCTGGATCATCACAAAAGCCAAGACGAAGATCGGATGCTGTGGATTGATGCTGGTAAGGCTGTGATCGCCGCTTTCATCCACAAACACGAGGTAGTCACCGAAAGGAGTGCCGCAAGGGGTGTTCATGGCTCAGGCGACGAATTGGTTCAGGCTCACGTAATCCTTGATGTATTCCGGGATGATCTTCCGGTATTCGGGCGGAACGGCTTTGAGATCTGCGATGGTGAAGGAGGAGGTGGTGTAGAGCGCGGTGAGGCGTCTGGGATCGTCGATGATCTCGCGGACCTGGCTGTTTGTGGCGTAGGCTTTGAAGAAATGCTTGAGGGCAGGGATGAGCTTGGCCTCCGTGGGTTTATAGTCCGCCACGAACTTGGAGAACTCTTCTTCAAGCAGTTCGTCTTTCGATTTATAGCCGGGAATCAGGCCGAGGATTTTTTCAATGATCTCACGAATGCCGAGGCGGCGATCCACTGCGGCGGCTTTGCGGAGTTTTTCCAGATTGTAGAACTCGGCGGGCTTGTCGAAGAGCTCCCTGTTTACGTAGTCGATGACGCGGTCCCATTGGCCAGCCTCGACGCTGGAGACGATGAATTCGTTCTCGCGCACGACGTCCTCGAATTTCGAGTAGAGCTCGCGATCGACTCGCATCCCGCCGTAGCCGATCACTTCTTCCTTGAGCGTGGCGATGATGTCGCCGCCGAGGTGCTCGTAGTTTCCGATGGTGCTTACCCTTTCGCCGCTACTGGCATCGCCGCTATCGGATTTCAACTTCGGCAGCTTACGGACTTCGTCGTATTTGAAATCCTTCTCGAAGTATTCGCAGTTGGCGAAGAAGTCGAAGAGCTTGAAGGAGGTTTTCTCCGGCTTCTGAACGTTTTCCTTGAGGGTTACATCGTGGAGATCCTTGCGGAAGTCATGCTTCCGGGTGCCGCGGCCTTTGATCTGGATGAAATCGGTGGGCGAGAAGATCGGGCGGAAGAGGCCGAGATTCAGTAGATCCGGGCAATCGTAGCCGGTCGTCATCATGCCGACGGTGACGCAGACGCGGGCTTTGCTGGTCTTGTAGATGGGGATGAAATTGGCGGAGCCGAGGAGATTGTTGTGGGTGAAATTACGGGTGTGCTGCTGGGCACCGTCCACTTGGGAGGTAACTTGCACGGCGAAGTCGGACTGATATTTGCCGGGAAACATCCGGTCGGCCATTTCATTGAAAATCTGCGCGAGCTTGCCCGCGTGATGCTGACTGACGGCGAAGATGATGGACTTGCCGATCTCGCCGCTGACGGGATCACGCAGGGCATTTTCGAGAAAGGTCTTGCAGAAAAGTTGGTTGGTCGCGGTGGAGAAGAAGCGCTTCTCAAACTGGCGTTGTTTGAATGCTTCGTCGTGGTCATCGCCTTCATCATCCTTGAACGAGACCACGAAGCCCTCTTCGGATAGCAGCTGGGTGGTGATTTCACTGCGGGCATCGACGACGGTGGGATTGATGAGAAATTCCTCCTTCACGCCATCGAGCAAGGAGTAGCGGAAAGTCGGCTGACCGTCATCGCAGCCGAAGGTGCGGTAGGTATCGAGCATCAGACGACGCTCGAATTCGCGTGGGTCCTTGCTGGTGGGTTTGTCCTTATCGAATTTCTTGAGATAGTCAAACGGGGTGGCGGTGAGGCCGAGCTTGTAGCCGATGAAGTAGTCGAACACCGCGCGGGCATTGCCACCGATGGAGCGGTGGGCTTCGTCGGAGATGACGAGGTCGAAGTCGGTGGGAGAAAAGAGCTGCTGGTATTTGTTATTGAAGAGCAGCGATTGGACGGTGGTAACGACGATTTCCGCGTGACGCCATGAGTCGCGACTTTCCTTGTAGATGATGCTTTTGTAGTCGTTCTTCAACACCCCATCGAAGGTCTTCCAAGCCTGATCTTCGAGTTCCAATCGATCCACGAGGAAGAGCACGCGGCGGGCATTTCCGGTGCGGAGGAAGAGCTTGATGATGGCTGCGGCGGTCAGGGTCTTGCCCGTGCCGGTGGCCATTTCGAGCAAAAAACGATCACTGCCTTTCTTCACCGCCTGCTGGATGGCGAAGATGGCTTTCTGTTGATAGGGACGCAGGAAACGGAGACCGTTGTTGTCCTTGAAGTGCTCGCGTTCGCCTTCGTTTTTCCATGCGGCTTCCGACGCATAGCTGGGGCGCTGGGTGAGGACGACGTAGTCATCGCCTACGGATTCTTCGATCAGTCGGTGAGGATCGGGAACGCTTTTCTGATAGCCTGCGACCGAAGTAGGAGTAGGGAAAGTCGTGATGATCGATGGATTTCCGCGTTCGAGATCCCAGAAGTAGTGAAGATTACCATTAGAAAGGATGACGAAGCGGCAATTCTGTGACTTGGCGTATTTGCGTGCCTGCTCTTTTCCTACGAGCGGGCTTTTGTCCTCGGCCTTGGCCTCGAGAATGATGAAAGGAAAAGATTTTTCGTTGAGCAGCAGGAAGTCAATGAAGCCCTTGCTGGATTTCTCGAAGTTCTCGCCGAGCGCATCGAGGTCTTGCGTCTTCAGGGTGACGCTGGGTTCAAGCTGGATGTTCGCCGGGCCTTTCTCATCTGCGAAAAAACGCCAGCCTGCGTTCTCCAGCAACTTGTTGATCTTGATGCGGGCGGTGGCTTCTTTCATGCGCAGGATCGGACGGAGGAGGCTTTGCGGTTGGCTGGCATGGGGCTTTTCTGGAACCAGCTTCTAGCGAAGCGGATCTTATCGGACAAGCGGCGAATGGGAGCAGATCATTCCCGCGCTCAAGGCCGCAAGCGAGCAGGATCGGCTGAGTGATGAATTCCGCAGCAAGACTACGCCGTCGACTCCCTGAACAGATGGCGAATCATGGAATGGAGGCTGCGATACTGCCGCGCTTCACGATTGGTGGAAAGTGGTTGGGGCGTCTCGCTCAATCCTGTGAGAGTAAGAATTTTTAACCGCAGATTTCACAGATTTACGCAGATGAAGAACCTAGACAAAGACGGCATTGGTATCCTCTGAATCTGTGTTCATCTTCTCCATCTGCGGTTAAATTCTCTTCTTTCAGAGTTCGATGTTTCCGCATCAATGATGCCCTGGTTTGCGCTTGTGGATGATGATGATATTTCCCGCAGGATCGAGTGCCATGGCCATGTGACAGACGGGGGTCTCGAAGGGTTCCATCTTGAAATTCACACCCGCAGTTTTCAGCGCAGCGATGGTTTCTTCGAAATTTTCGGTTTCCAGTCCGCAGCTCGAGCCGTCCGCAGATGGCAACCAGCCGGGTGCCTTGCCGATGGCGAGTGTGTGTGGGCCAAGCTCGTATTCCACCCAGCCGCCATCGTCACCCATCGGAGTGATGTGGGCTGCGGTGAGTCCTAAAATACCTTCGTAAAAGGCACGGGATGCGGCGAGATCGGTGGCGGGATAGCAGGTGAATGCGACTTCGGTGAATTTCATGGTCGTGGGTGGTTAGGGAGATTTAGAGATTGTTCGCGCGGTTTTCTATTTCTTGGTGAGAGACTTCTTCAAGCTTCTGGCTGAAGCTCCAGCGATAGCCGAATGGATCACGGATCATCGCGTGGCGAGCTCCCCAGAACTGGTCTGCCGGTGGCGTCAATGGGATGGCTCCAGCTTCGAGGGCCTGAGCGTAAGATTGGTCGCAGTTCTCCGTGATAATCGAAAACAAACACGAGGCACTCGCCCCTACTGACATCGCGTAAGCATGGTATTCAGGCGACTCGCCTGAAATGTAGATCAATGTATTTCCGATCATAAACTCCGCGTGAGCCAAGTCGCCATCAGGTGATTCCATGCGGTAAAGTTCCTTGGCGCCGAAGGCTTTGGTATAAAAAGCGAGGGCGTCAGCCGCTTTCAGGACGGTCAGGGAAAAGGAGACGCTGGGTTCTGGTGAGGTGGACATAATATATAGTGGGTTGGTGTTTGAGTGAGATTTGAAAAATGACACGAGCGACTGACAGCCCTATGTCAGGAGTGTTTCAGAGCGGGAAATTTTTCCGCCATGGTGGTGGATGGCTTCCTGCGCTGCTTGGATGAGTTTTTCCCGCAAGCTCTCGGGCGCGATGATCCGCAGTTGGTCGCCGAATGCTAGCAGCCAGCGCGCGAGATAGTCGGCCTCGCCATACGAAATCCGTGCGAACACCCAGTCGTTTTCGATCTGCTCCTCGCTCAAGAGCAGCGGACCCCAGTAGCGTCGTACGGTCTCCATCAAGCGCGGATGAAACTCTAACTCGGCCACCTCTGCCGTCGCCGGTAGACAGGAATTCGCCATGTATTGAGCGAAGTCGAAGTCACGGCGAGGTGGCGATGGCTCATGCAGGGGCTCGCAGTCGATCAGGCGATCCACGCGGAAATCCCGCACTTCATTTCTCAAGCGGCACCAAGCGATGAGATGCCAGTGATCCAGGTAGAAGATGAGTCCCAGCGGCTCGACATCGCGCTCAGTCGCCTGTCCACGCGCAGCTCCCAGGTAGTTCAGCCGCATGACACGCCGCTCCGCCAGTGCCATTTGGACGCGACTCAGTGTCACCAATCCATTACCGGGTTTGCGGGTATTGACATGCATCGCCGTTTTCAATCCGTGGACTCGTTGCTGGAGATCGGCAGGCAGCACGGCGGTGAGTTTCCCCATGGCGGTTCGGATGGGTTTGCCGACAGAATCGTCGGTCATTCGCTCGGCTAACAGGCCACCCGTCACGAGTGAAAACGCTTCCTCGGGTGAGAACATCACCGGCGGTAAATGATAGCCCCGCATCAAGCTGTAGCCCACGCCTGGCTCGCCGACAATGGGCACGCCGCCTTCGCCGAGCGCGGCAAGATCTCGATAGACGGTGCGCTCGGTGATCTCAAAGTGCGCCGCCATTTCCGCCGCCGTGATGACACGCCGCGACTGTAATAACATCACAAGGGCGACGAGACGATCGGTGCGATTCATGGTGCCTAAGTTGATTTATTTTTGAAATACGCTTTCACACTGGCCATGGAAGCGATGGCGAGTTTCACCTCAAGACCTAGTTTACAGAGATGTGGAATCAACTGTAAAATCGGTGGTTGCTCCGATGGTGACGACAGAATTCGTCGAGGAGAAGGTGACGAATTCCGCAGGAAACTACGGAAACCATGGCGATCCTCAAGAATCTGGCTTGCCCGATCTGCTAAATGAAGGTTCCTTCAGATCTTTATGAATTTACGTTGGTTGAATGCAATTCTGTGGGGGAACTCAGTGGCTCTGTCATGGATGTGGGGACTGGGCCTTTTTTTTAGCGTTCAAATGACCTTCATGTTCGGGCTTCAGGGCTTATTGATGTTTGCGATCCCGAATGCGCTGGGCTTGATGTTATTTGGCTATCTCACTCAGAATGTGGCGAAAAGTCACAGTGGCGGGCAGGAGTCACTGGCGATTTTCTTCGATAAATTCTCAAAGCCCTTCCGGCTGATTCTATACCTCTACCAAATCGTCGCCTTGTCGCTGACCGTGTTTGCCTTGGTCAATTATTTACTGGTACCGCTGATGGCCGGACCGCTCAAAGACGCGAATCTCGCACTTTCTGGACTCTATCTTTGCTTATCAATATTCGTCATCTTGGCGGCGGGCTGCTTGTTTGGTGAAGAGTTTGGAATTCAAAAAATCAAGTTGAGCCACGCGATGCTCGGCGGGCTATTGGTGATTTGTGTTGGCACGATTTTACTGGGTCTTAAGCCACTCGTGCCCCAGACATTCCAGTGGTCTTCGCCATTCCCCGATGCGTGGAAGGGGCCGAGTTTCTTTGGTTATGCGATTCCCTTGGTGATCGGATTATTGGTCGGGCCATGGCTGGATCTACAACATTGGCAGCGGGCGATCCAAATCCATCGGGAGAACTCATCCATCCGCACCAGTTACTTTTTCGGAGGCTCGATCTTTTTCCTCATGCTGCTATTTCACGGTTGCCTCGCCTACTGGGTGATGCTGACGGATGGTGGAAATCTGACGGCTACGAGAGGGCTGGACGGCTATCAATATGCCCATGATCTCGTCACCAACTACTTCGGCAAGGACATCACGAAAATCGGGCAAGCGATGCCGCTCGCCTATTTTTCGTTCCTCGTCATTTGTGCTCTCACGACTCTGGATAGCGGCTACGTCGCCCTCAAATGGTTCCTCGGCAAGAATGTCGAAAATAGCGACAACATGCTTATTTCGCTGATTCCTAAGCAAATTCTAGGTTCACCGATTCCGACGTTTCTCATCGTGGGATTCATCACCCTAGTCGGGATCGTGGCGAAACTGGAACTCGAATACTTCATGGTATTTTATGCTTCGTTCTTCGTCGGCTACGCGGCACTGGCGATCGCTCGCTGCTATGTGCCCAACTCACAACAGCCGCTGCCGCAAATCCGGATGTTTTCCATGGCAAGTATGTCATTGGTCATCTTCGCATTCGGCTATCTGAATAGTCTAACGCCCTTACTTTTGCTGGGATCCATCTTACCTCTGATCTATGTCGTTTGGCTGGTTTTCAATGCGGATTTACTGCGAGTGGTTACGGAGAAAGCAAGTGAAGTCATGGACGCGGCTTCAGAAATCCCAGCGATCAAGGCGATCACCAAGACGGCAGTCATCGCCACCAGTGCGGATGTGAGAGCGCCACAAGATGGTCACGCGCTCGGCGGGCATTTCGAGGACAAGTGGTTTGTTTATTCCACCATTGCAAGCTATGCGGATACGAACTCAGTAGGAAATGTCTACTTCGGGATGTATGCCATGTTCGTCGGGAAAACTCGTGAGTTATTTTTCAATCGAGCGATGCCAGACTTCGATCTGAAAACGAGCAAGTTTTTCATTCTCACCCGCTCCTTCGAGCATAAATTCGTCCGCGAGGCTCGTGAGTTCGACACGATCACCGTGAAGATCCGCGTCGCTGATTTTAATCGAAAATTCTGCACGCTGGAGCATCAGATTTTCGGTTCTGATCACCAACTTCTCGGTAAAGGAAAGCAGAGTCTACTATTCGTTTCCTCGAAAGATTACAGCCTGCTAGATATACCTTCTGAAGTTTATACCGCCTTCATGAAGTATCTATAATCAAGCCAGCGACAGAGCCTCGCGGCCGATTCCTCGCAGCTCAAAAATCTTGATGAGGGCTTCTTCGATTAAATGGTTAGGGCACGATGCGCCGGCGGTAATTCCAAAGGTCACCGGACGATCCTCAGAGAATAGCTGCGAGTAATCCGAAGTTTTTTCCTGCCGATGATGGAGATCGTAATGGACGATTTCTTCGAGTGACTTGATACAAGCCGCACTGCGGATGAAAAATGTGGGTAATTTCGGCTCGGCGATTTCCACCAGATGAGCCGTGTTCGAGCTATTGTAGCCGCCGATGACGAGGAGCAGATCCATCGGTTTGCGGAGCATTTCGAAAAGCGCATCTTGCCGCTCTTGAGTCGCGCCGCAGATCGTATCGAACATTTGAAAGGCGGCTTCATTACCATCGCGCTCGATCACGGCCTTACGAATCCGCCGTTGGATTTCCTCGGTTTCGCTTTTCAGCATGGTCGTTTGATTGGCGACGCCGACTTTAAGCAAATGAATATCTGGGTCAAATCCCACAGAGTAGCCGCCCTTGAAACGGGCTAAAAACTCAGCTCGATCACCGCCATGACAGAGATAATGACAAACATAGTCCACGTCTCCGAGAGTGAGAACGATGAGGTAATTTCCATCACCCGCTTCACCCAGCGCTCGTGAGGCAGTGGCTTGAGTTTCCTCATGATTCGACTTGCCGTGAATGATCGAGGTGAAGCCTTCTTTGGCATAACCACGCACCCGTCGCCAGACTTTC
>JANORE010000127.1:0-1547 GCA_031415155.1 Akkermansiaceae bacterium
TGAAGAATCGCCACGAAGTGAGTGGCTGCGGCTTCGAGTTCAGAGACGTATTTATGGACTCGTCCTCGGAAAATTGAGTAAAATGCCAGAGCCGGAATACTAATCGCCAGTCCACCCGCAGTGGCGATCAATGCCTTCGAGACTCCTTCGGCCAACCCCATTTGACGTACGCCTTGCACATCACCAGACGAAATCTCGATGAAGGCCTCGATCATTCCAAGAACCGTGCCAAGTAAGCCCACCATGGGCGCGATCGAACCAATATCAGCAAGATATGTAATACGCGATGTAAGCATCCCAGCTTGGTGCGAGCCTTCCGCTTGGGCTACCTCGCGAACATCTTGAAAAGAAGTGGTAGGATTAGCGGCCATGAAATCCAACGTCTTTTGAGTGACTCGAGCCATGCATTCGTTGCGGCGGTGACTGAGCGAAATCAGCCCCGCGTAATCGCGCTTGCGAATCATCGACTCCACGTTATCCATGAATCGATCACTCACAATTGCGTTTCGGCGGATGGTCAATAGGAAGATAAAGATCAGGACCACCGTGACGATGGACATCAATCCAAGCGGATACATCATGATTCCGCCCTTCGCGAGAATGTCCAAGAAGTTCATTTCCTTGGTAACAGGAGCAGCATCTCCTGCAGCGGCAGCATTTGCCGTGATTGAAGAGAGGAGAAATCCCCAAGCTAAGAAATTACAACATTTCATATGTGCGCGAAACACTACCGAGCGTTGAAACGAACGCAAGCTCAGGCAATCGGTTCAGCAATGAGGATCTGAAAATAATCGGACCGCCTCTGACGGATTTGATCAAATTCCACCGCTTTTTTTGCCTCCACTGTCGGTATTTAAAAACCGATAATAAACTTCCAGCATCAGCGTGCAAAGACTGTTGCGATAGATCTGTCCATCTTGATCGTTACTTCGGAAATTGGGTGCTACAGCCCTGACTTCCTTTGCAGCACCACCGGGCGATTTCCATGAACCATCTGGATTTTGATTGTTGACGAGCTGATCTCGAAACAATTCGTTATACTTCTTCCATTCATCCCCACCTCGCTGCATCAATGCTTGCGATTCATAGTAGTGCCCATAAAGGTCACAAAACTCGGTATTATAATCAAACTTGGTGTTCTGCATGATATATTTCGCAGCTTTGGTAACTTCAGAACGTCCAGCTTTTCCCCACATCTGATTGCAAAGCATACCGACACCCGTGAGAGTGAAATAATCTTTTTCGCTCCCTTTTCCTGTGTAGCCGTAGCCACCCTCGTCGTTTTGGCATTCGTTTAAGTAGCTCAAACCACTAGAAATACAGCTGTTCAGACCTTTGTATTTGATGCCTGTGTGGCTGCATGCTTTGAGAGCTTGTAACTGCCAACCCGCCACGGAAACGTCAACATGCCCAGCCTCTTTTGCATAGAGATAGGCCCAACCACCATTTTTATTTTGATTATCAATGATAAATTGGCCCGATTTTTGGGTAACCTCCATTAAAGAGGGAACGTCTACTTTTAATTCTTTGCAAAAAGTAGTTGCTTC
>JANORE010000128.1:0-6138 GCA_031415155.1 Akkermansiaceae bacterium
CGCCACTCCCGGCTCAAGAAACGAAATTCTCGAAACTAAAATCCGCTCGCATTCCCAGCAGATCGAGCGCTATGACCAGCTCGCTCTGAGGCGTGACCAGCTCGTCGCCCGCTCGAATGAACTCGAAGCTGCCCTCATGACTGCCTTCATGTCGGAGGTGGGGAAATCTGATTTCAGCTTCGATAAAAGTAGCGACAATCCCGCCAAACGCCTATCTAATGCCGTTGCTACCGCAGAGGCTGCGGAGCAGGATCTAAAAGGTTTTCTCGATGAAATTCACCGCGAGACATCTCTCTAAGTGTAACTAACTAAACCAAAATACGACCATGGGACTTCTTCAAGCAATCGGACGTTTCCTCAGCTTCAAATGGCTCTGGGCAGGCGGTAAAGTCAACCAAGCCGCAGAGGAAACTTTCACCAGCTCCGCAGAAGGAGTCGGAATGGCCTTCGATATCCAAAAGGACAAGGAAATCAAAGACCACGTCGAGTTCATCAACGCCGTCTCCCAACTCGCCGTGAACGTGGAGTCGAGCAAGAAGCGCATGGAGGAAAGCCTCGATCGCGAAGAAGCCGCCGTGAAATTGCGAGACGCTGCCAAGGTGCAACTCGCCAAAGTCCTCAAGGCAAAAGGTCTCGATCGCGATGCTGCTCAGAGCGACCCCGACGTCATGAAATGGCAGCGCGCTTTCATCGACTACCAAGCGAAGGTGAAGACCGAAGACGATCTTCAAACACGCCTTGAGCCTGAACTTGAGGACCGCCAAGCGCGCCTCGACAAGCTCAAGACCCAGCTCGCCAAGCGCCAGCGAGAGATCAAGGCACTCGACGATCAGAAAGCTCAAGCCATCGCCGACTTCGTCGATGCGAAGACCACCTCAGATCTCATGGATCGTCTCAGTGGCCTGGAGGCGTCCTCGGATCGCTCCGCCATCAGCACCGTCACCACCCGCGTCGCGCAGATGAAACAACGCGCAAACATCAAGGCCGAGCTTGAAGGTGCGTCCGCCAATTCCATCGAGACGGAATTGGAAAGCACCATCACCGAGCAAACTGGACTGGATCTTCTCGATGAGATGTTAGCCGCAGACAGCCCAGAAAGTGTTTCCGAGACAAAAACCCCGGAAGTCGAGAGCGAATTCAAAGCCTGATTTCCTAACCGCCCAACGATCCACTAACATGAAGTCAAAATTTACCGCCATCATCGCCGCCGCCGTCGCGCTGGCACCACTCGCTTCCAGCGCCCAAGCCGACGGCGACTATACCCTCGGTTGGAGTAACTACATCGGCTGGTGCCCAGTCAAATACCTCGAAGATACCGGCATCCTTAAAAAACACGCCGAGGCGAATGGCATCAAGATTGCCGTCAAAGAATTCGGCTACGTCGCCTCCATTGATGCATTCAAAGCGCAGAATATCGACATCGTCCCCGTCACCACCATGGACGCCCTCACGCTCATCAGCCAAGGCGGCATCGATACCACCTTCTTCGTCATCGGAGATTACTCGAACGGCAATGACAAGTGGCTCGCCAAAGGCGCAGACAACATTGCCGGTCTCAAAGGAATCACCACCTACGGCGAGGAGTTCACTGTCAGTCACTACCTCTTCTACCGCGGGATCGTCATGAACGGCCTCAAAGAATCCGATTTTAAATTCGCCCACCGTGCGGAAAAGGGAATCGTCAGCGCGTTCAATAGCGATCAGGACAAAGTCAAATCCACCGTCACTTGGAATCCACACGCCCTCGGGCTCATGCAGCAGCCCGGAATCAAAAGTGTCTTCGACTCCTCTAAAATTCCCGGCGAAATTCTCGATGGCTTCGCCATGCGCACCGATCTCATGAAGGCAGATCCCCGTCTCGGGAAGGCCGTATCCGCAGCTTGGTTTGAGTTTCTAACAACCTACAAAGCCGGTGGAAAAAAGGCCGAGGACCTGGTCGCCACCATCGCCCAAGCCGCAGCCGTCACCGTCGCAGAAGCCAAAGCGCAGTTAGAGACTACTTACTTCTACGACACCCCGAAAATCATGGCGGAGGCCATCACCTCCAAGGACCACAAGGCGGCCACCACCCGAGTCCGTGACTTCTGCTTCGCCCAGGCACTTCTCGGAGAGGACGCCAAGGACGCCAACTACATCGGCATCCAGTTCGCAGACGGAGAAGTCCTCGGAAGTAAAGAGAACGTCAAGCTCCGCTTCGACCTCAGCTCCTCCAAGTAGTCCTCGCTTCTTTAAAAAAACTACTCTTCCGATGGCGAAGTTCCTCCGCACCGACGCCAAGATCCCTTGGGCAGGGAAACTTGCGCTGGCTTTGCTTCCGATACTCATTCTCTGTTTCTCCTACCTCAAGCGCTCCACCGAACTTGCGGAAACAGACCGTGCAAAGTTAATGCCCACCGCAGGGAAGCTGGTGGAAGCCGCCAAGCGAGTTGCCCTACCCATCGCCGCGCCAGAGGACGAGAGCGAGCGCCGGAAGGAGCTGAGAGTCGAGCGGCAGTTTTTAATTTTTAAAGACACGGTCTCCAGCTTCAAACGCATGGCCTGGGCCATGGCCATCATCCTCATCGCCGTGCCCCTCGGGGTCGTGATGGGAAGCTATCCGTGGGCGGAATCCTTGGGAAAAACCGCAATGGTGATTCTCAGCATGGTTCCGGCTCTGGCCCTACTTTCCATCCTATTTCTAACACTTGGAACGGGCGAGGTCGCAAAGGTCGGCCTCATCGTCCTCGGCGTTTTCCCCATGGTGTGTCTCGATACCTACCTGCGGGCGAAGGATCTACCTCGTGAGCAATTTTTCAAAGCGCAGAGCCTCGGAGCCACCGAATTTGAGCTGCCTTGGCGCGTCGTTTTTCCACAAATCTGGCCAGACGTTCTTAATACCATCCGCCTAAATCTCGGCATCATGGCCGTACTCATGATCGCGGGCGAATCCATTTCCGCAGAATCTGGAATCGGCTACCGCATCTTCATCAAGTTCTACCGCACCACCGCCATGGACTCGACGATCGTCTATGTTTTGTGGCTAACACTTCTCATGTTTCTCCTCGATCTAGCAATCAGCCTCTGGATCAAGCACCGCTACAAATGGCTCGCAGAAATATGAACGATCCAGCGCAGAAAAATCAAACCGCAGAGCGGGAGGTGATCGTCGAGATGCACGACGTCGCCGTCACCTACCACTCGCGACCGCAGTTAAAGTTCGATGGCGGAATCCGCTTTCAAAGGAAATCGGTGACCGTTTTCCAAGGAATCAATCTACGAATCCGCCAGGGAGAATTCGCCACCATCGTCGGCCCAAGCGGCTGTGGGAAATCCACACTTTTCCGGCTGATCCTCGGCTCGCAGTTTCCGAGCAAAGGTGACGTTTTCGTCGATGGCAAGCGAGTGGAGCACGTCAGCACCCAGACCGGCATCGTCTATCAGCGCTACTCACTTTTCCCCCATCTTACGGTGGCAAACAACATCGCCCTCGGCCCGCTTCTCCAGAATACCGGCCAGGTCGAATCATTGATTCACAGCATCGGCCCGCACTATCGCCGCGTCCTGCGCGAGGCCCGCCAAGAGGCCTTCGCCTTGCTAGAAGATGTCGGCATGAAAGAGGACGACGGTAACAAATTCCCCCATGAACTCTCTGGCGGAATGCAGCAGCGGGTGGCAATCGCACAAGCCACCATCATGAAGCCCAAGGTGCTGCTGATGGACGAACCCTTCGGCGCACTCGATCACAGCACCCGCGAGGACATGCAGCTCTTCATCCTGGAGCAAGCAAAGCGCCACAACCTCACCGTGATCTTCGTTACCCATGATCTCGACGAAGCCCTTTTCCTCGGTAGCCGCGTCATCGGACTTTCCCAATACTGGATGGCAAACACGCCTGCGGAACAAATCGGCGCGAAGATCGTCACGGACCGCGATGTAACCAAGGCGCTAGGTGGAACCTACCCGCGTGAAATCTCAGCAATCGATTCGCCCGAGTTCCGCACGCTGCGGAACAGGGTTCACCGAGACGTGCTCGATCCAGAACACCTCCAGCAAGTCAAAGATTTCGACCTCGACCACCCTGATCGAATCTAACACCATGGACATCCCCATCCAGCCATCGCCGACTCCGCCCTTCATGGAGGAACTGGTCAACGGCGTCAAACAGCGTGGTAGGCGCGTCTTCTGCCTGATCGGCAACGTGATGGACCTTTTTCCCAACCGGGATGACGCCGGTTACTCGCCGTTAGAAGAACGCCTTTGCCAGTCCTTCAACGGCCGCTTCACCATGGTCAGACTGGACCTCTCGCTCGGCCTTGGCTTTTATGAAACCGCGCAGAGAACCCGGCTCTTCAACGCCATCGGATGGATTCAAGACCCCCTTCAGGAACTCGCGAAAAGCCCGGTCGATTCTCTTGGTGGATTGTTAGACTACGGCTCAGAAATCGTTTCCCGCCGCCTCGGAGTGCGCGACCCCAAGACCCCGCAGCCTGCGGCTCCTACCCCCGAGCAACTTCTGGAGAGGACCAAGCAACGCCCCGGAGCCTCGCTCGTTCTGCTCCGTGAAATCACCGAAATGGCCCGCAGAGCTGCCGAGCAGGGAGACAATGTGAAACCCATCTGCACCATCGTCCGCCTAGCAGGTGCGTTCTTTCCCCCCGGTGACTTTGGCAAACTATCAGAACTGGATCGCAGCAGGCTTGCCACCTTGCTTAGCTGGCTCACCGATCCCGCCTACCTCGCCGCAAACCACATCACCATCCTCATTGCGGAAAATCGTTCCGAGCTCAACTCCCGCATCATTTCCCTGCCTTCCTGCCAATCCATCGAGGTCGGCTTTCCAGACGATGCCACTCGCAGCCACTTCATCGCCAACCAGATTTCCGTTTTTGAAAAAGCTCCGGACACCGCCAAGCCGACATTTGACGAAGGTGAAGCCCAATTCGCCAAAAACTCCGCCGGCCTCGGTCTTAATGCCATCTCGTCATTGTTAGAAGAATCTGCCCGCACCACACAACCGGTAAGCCGCAAGGCAGTCACTGAGCTTCTCAACGACATTCTCAAAGCGCAGTTAGATGGAGTCGTCACCATCAAGAGACCACAGCACGGCGACAAAGATCTTCGCGGCTACGAAGGTGCGCGAAATGCGATCAAACGCGTTTTCCGAGATTGTGAATCGCCCGACACCGCCGTCTCCGCCTTCGTCGTTTCCGGTCCTAACGGAGTCGGCAAAACCTTCAACGTCGAGGCCCACGCCGCCGATTCCGGGCGCATCGTGATCGAGCTTTCACAAATCCGCTCCTCCGACTTCGGAGGGACAGACCGGCTTTTCGAAACCGTCCGGCGCTATGTGGAAATCTACGGAAAAGTCGCCATCCTCGTGGACGAGGCACACGCCGCCTTCGGCAGCATCCACTCCGGTGATACCCATGAAACCGAAAAACGCCTGATGGCGAACATCATCAAAATGATGTCCGACAAACGCCTGCTCTCCAAAGTCGTCTGGTGCCTCATGACCACCCGCCCCGATCTACTCGATCCGGATGTTCTAAGCCGCGCCCCCAAACAGATCCCAATTTTCGATCTCGAAGCCGAGGAAAGGGAAAGTTTCTTCAACCAAATGTTCACCGCCGGCGGTATTCATCTCGAGCCCGAGGAGCTGGTGAAAGTTTTAAATCTAACCAATTGGTATTCCAACCGCGATCTTGATTTTCTCATCCGTGAGATAAAAAGCTCCCGCCGCGACAAGCCCGAAATCACAGTCACCGAAGTCCTCGAAACCTGGTCCGCGTCCAAAGGGATCGTCGCGAAACGCCACGCCCAGTCCGTGATCGCCGCCTCAACCAGCAGTTACCCAGCCCTAGTTCCGCAAAGATTCCGCTCTGATACCCTTGAGCAAGAGGTCGCAAAGGCGAAACTCATCCTTTAAGTCTAATAGAACTCAACTTTCCGGCTCTTCGTCGTCCGTGCATGACGGATTTTTTTGAAATCGGAGGTGACATCCCCCCGCGCAACAAGGCTGGTCGCCGCGCCGTCATGGACGCCCCCATGCCCCATGCCCCAAGCCCCAATCCCCCAACCCCCAATCCCCCAACCCCAAAACCCCAACCCCCAGCCCCAGGACCCCAAAGTCGCACAAAAACTGAGCCCAAACAAAAAAAT
>JANORE010000129.1:0-2359 GCA_031415155.1 Akkermansiaceae bacterium
GGAAAAGCCCGCTAAAGAAGCCACCGCCAAGGTCGCCAAAGTCCGCCTCAAGACCAGCAAGGGCGACATCGTCCTCGAGCTGAACGCAGAAAAGGCACCCATCACGGTGAAGAATTTCCTCAGTTACGTGAACAAGAAGCAGTATGACGGCACCGTATTTCACCGCGTGATCGACGGTTTCATGATCCAAGGCGGCGGATTCACGCAAAGCGGCGAGACGCTCACCGAGAAATCAACGGGCGAGGGTATCGCCAACGAAAGCCAGAATGGCCTCAAGAACGACACCGGCACCATCGCCATGGCACGGACCAACGATCCCAATAGCGCGACGGCGCAATTTTTCATCAACGTCAAGGATAACGAGGCACTGAACTACCCCAGCAACGGCGGCTACGCAGTCTTCGGAAAAGTCATCGAAGGCATGAGCGTGGTAAATAAGATCAAAGGAACCACGACCCGTGCGGACCCCAGACTCGGCGGAGATGTGCCTGTCGAGCCGATCACGATCCAATCCGCGAGCGCTGAGTAATGCACCTCTGGCTCTGCCCGCTGCTCGCGTTTTTTCTCGGGTCGATTCCCTTCGGACTCATCATCGCGAAGCTGAAAGGAATCAACATCCGTGAACACGGCTCCGGCAACATCGGCGCGACAAATGTGCTGCGAGTGATCGGTAAAAAATATGGGATCACTTGTCTCCTGCTCGACATGCTCAAGGGCTTCATCCCGGTAGTCATCGTGGTGAATGTCATCCAAATCACCGGAAAAAGTGTCGGGCTATTCCACATCGGCGGGCTGGATTCCTTGGCGTTGGTGCTTTCTGCCGGGGAGCAATTTAAAGGACAGCTCGTCCACGTCCTCACCGCTCTGGCCGCAGTGCTGGGTCACAATTATTCGCCATGGGTCGGCTTCAAGGGCGGCAAGGGAATCGCGACATCCGCAGGGGTCATGCTCGCGCTGATGCCAGCGGGAGTGGGGCTTTTACTCATCGTCTGGCTGCTGACGTTTTTGCTCACGCGCTACGTCTCCTTGGCCAGTATCGTCGCTGCGGTGGCACTGCCATTGGTGACGATTTACGGCTCGTGGTTTCACGGAAGAATCGCGGACGGGACGTGGAATAAGCCGCTGTTCATCTTCAGTCTCACCATCGGTATCCTCGCGATTTGGAAGCATCTGCCAAATATCCAGCGACTCCGCGCAGGCACAGAGCATCGCTTCGAGCGGAAGGGAAAAGCGAATCATGTCTGAGTCCAGATTCACCTCCGCAGCAATCATCGGAACCGGTTCATTCGGCACGGCGATGGCGAAACTGCTGGCTCCGCGCTTGGAATCCATCGTGCTCATCGGGCGTGATTTAGAAGCGGCAGAGACGATCAACCGCGATCACAAAAACCCGCACTATCTCAGTGAGATTTCATTGGGTGAAAATATTTCCGCCTCCTGCCAGATGGAAGATGCCCTGGCGCATCCACTCGTCATTTTCGCAGTCCCCACCTCGGCCACTCGTGAGACGGCGCGTCAATTATTCACCGCCGGACTGCCTGCCCCGTGCACGATCCTTTCCTGCGCGAAAGGCATCGAGAAACACACGGGCGACCGGATGAGCCAGGTGTTACGCGAAGTTTTCCCGGCCAATCCCATCGCCGTTCTATCAGGCCCGAACCACGCGGAAGAAATCGCGACGGGCATGGCGACTTGCGCGGTCATCGGCTCAGAAGATCACGCCCTCGCCGTCCGGCTTCAGGAGCTCTTCACCTCCGATTATTTCCGCTCATACACGAGCGATGATCTGGCGGGCATCGAGCTGGGTGGCGCGGTGAAAAACGTCTACGCCATCGCGGCAGGGATGGCTCACGGTCTCGGTCTCGGCGATAATGCGGTAGCCGCGCTCGTCACTCGCGCCTTGGCGGAAATGACTCGGCTGGGCACCGCACTCGGCGGGCGGATCGAGACTTTTTCTGGGCTGTCTGGCATGGGTGATCTCATCGTCACTTGTTTCTCCGAGCACTCGCGGAATCACCGCGTCGGCTTCGCCCTGGGTAGAGGAAAAACGCTGGAAGAGGCCGTCGCCGCGCTCGGCATGGTGGCAGAAGGCGTGCCGAATACGTCTTCCATTCACGAAGCCGCACGCGCCGTGGGCGTCCGCACACCGATCATTGATGCGGTCTACGGAATTTTATACGAAGGCAAGTCCGCACCACTCGCGATGAAGGAGCTGCTCTGCCGTGATCCCCGCCCCGAACACACGAACTCATGAACGAAATTCTCGATCTGTTTTTAAATCTCCCGGACCACCTGCGTGACTTCATCAGAGATCATGGGATGCTGGTGTATGGGCTGCTATTTCTCATCGTTTTTTGCG
>JANORE010000130.1:0-3602 GCA_031415155.1 Akkermansiaceae bacterium
CACGTCGAGGAACACACCATTTCCCAAGTCCTCGACGCAGGTTATTGGGCAGGGATGACCTTGTATCCTGAGAGTAAATGCACTCCCAGCCGCGCCATCGACATGCTGGAAATTTACGGGCCGGAGCGGCTGTGGGTGAACTCGGCCTGCGACTGGGGCCACTCAGATCCACTCGCCGTCCCGAAGTGTGCACTCGAAATGAAACGCCGCCAACACAGCGCGGAGCAGATCGAGCAAATCATCTACCAGAACCCTCGCCAGTTCCTCAGCCAGTCACCGAAGTTCTTAGTGTGACGATATTGGAGGATCAGATTTCGGCTACTTTTTTAAGGGTAAACTCGTAAGATGATGAAACCAGTCGTCCCCATTTCCGAAACTCCACCGTCTGGCTTGCTGCCCACTTTGGGACGGTGGCAGGTATTATTTTATGGTCTGGGATCGATGCTTGGCGCGGGGATTTATGCCTTGATCGGGAGGGCGGCAGAGTCATTGGGAAATGCGGTGTGGCTTGCATTTCTCGCCGCCATGATCGCTGCGATGCTCACGGGATTATCTTATGCCGTGGTGGGCGGGCGTTATGCGAAGGCGGGTGGCGCGGCGTATGTGACGCAGCGGGCACTCGGGCGGCCAGCACTGAGTTACATGGTCGGCATGGCGGTGATGATGAGCGGGCTGACGAGTATGGCCACAGGAGCGCAGGCCATCGCGGAGAACTTGGAAAAATTCTCGGGAATGGAATTGCCGATCAAGCTGGTCGCCGTCGGCTTGGTATTTCTCGTGGGTGGCGTGATTTTCCGCGGAATGAGGGAAAGCATGTGGCTGAACATCATTTGCACGGTGGTGGAGACGGCAGGGCTTCTTTTCATCATCGCCGTCGGCCTGCGCTTCTGGGGCGGTGTGAGTTATTTAGAAACTCCGGCGGATACGCTGATCGCGGGCGGGAGTGGCTCCGGCATCACCATCGCTCTCGTGCTTCAGGGTGCGGTGCTCATGTTTTTTTCATTCATCGGCTTTGAAGATATTCTCAACGTGAGCGAGGAGGTGAAAAATCCGAAACGCGACATCCCATTCGGCCTGATCGGGGCGATGATTCTAGCGACGTTGATATACATGGCGGTGGCCATCACGGCGGTGTCGGTGGTGCCATGGAGAGAGCTCGCCGCGAGCAAAACGCCGTTGATGGAGGTCGCGCGGCAAGCGGCTCCGTGGTTCCGCGGGATCGATCACATCTACTTGATCATCACGATTTTCGCGATTGGAAATACGGCGTTGCTGAACTATCTGATGGGTTCGCGTTTGCTCTACGGCATGAGTCGGCAGGGTTTGCTGCCGGCGGTTTTAGGAAAACTCCATGCGAAACGCGGGACTCCTCACTGCGCGATCATCGTGCTGTTCGTGATCGTGACGCTACTCATTTTAAGCGGCGGAGTGAAGCCGTTAGCCGAGGCGACCGTGCTCTTGCTGTTGGTGGTTTTCACCTTGGTCAATCTCTCGCTGGTCGTGCTGAAACGCCGCAAGGGAGAACCTGCGGGTGGCTTCGATGTGCCGCTCGCGGTGCCCATCTTCGGTGCGCTCGTCTGCGTGATCTTAGTGGTGGTGCGGGTGCAGGCCGCATTTACGGATCCCAAGCCGGGCGCGGCGGTGGCACCACTCATCGCGCTGGGGATTTTCGTGACGAGCTTGGTGCTCTACTCACTCATGAAATCGAAGTCGGGGAATTTATCTGATCCGTAGTTAGTTCTGATCCGTCTCGGGAGCGGATCCGCTATCGGGGACAGGCTCAGGTTCGATGGTCATTGAATTTGATGGGATCGCGGAGAAGTCACCGGAGATCACTTCGGGAGTCTTTTTGATCTCGTCCCAGTAAATGGTCGTGAGTTTCCCCGAGCTTTTTTCCTTCACGGTGTAGCGTTTTTTAGCATCGTCTTGAGCGACCATTTCCATCGTTCCGACGCTTGCGGTGACCATGAGTTCGGCTGTCGAGCGAGTAGGATTATCGGCGAAATTCTTTAATTTTCCGCCTAACATGATGCCACCGATGACCATGCCGATGATGGCGAGGACGACAATCACTCCACAGCCGATGCCGACCTTGGCTCCCGTTCCGAGTCCTTTTTTAGGGGCCGGAGAAGGTGGCGTGTATTGGGAAGGTGGCGGCGTAGAAGTTTGCGGTATTTCCATAAGACGTGATCGATAGCAGAAGAAACTCGTGTGACAAGCACACTTTAGACCGATCAATTTTTGAGATCATCCATGAAAAATGATCGTAATCTAAGTCCGGGCCAGTTTTGAATGGTATGATACGATGGCGGGCTTTTCCTTTTTGAGGAGTGCCTTACGCATTTTGGTGAGGGCCGAGTTTTGTAACTGGCGGATGCGCTCACGAGAAACTCCGAACTCACGACCGACATCTTCTAGCAACATGGGCTTGAGGCCACTCAAGCCGAAGCGTTCGTCGATGATTTGTCTCTCACGGTCATTGAGTATCGCGAGCAAGCCGCTAATTTCTCCGTGTAAATTCTTATCGGAGAGCATTTCCGACGGGTCAGAAGCTGACTCATCGCTTATGACTTCGCTATATTCGGTGGCCTCACCTTCATTGATTGGTGCGTCCAGAGATGTTGGGCGTTGAGCGGCTTGCTTGAGCATTGCGATTTTTTGCCTCGGTAAGCCCAGCTCGGTGGCGAGTTCGTCATCGGTAGGTTCTCGTCCCAGAGCTTCTGCAAGGATCGAGGTGATGCGGCGCATCCGGGCGATCTTATCCACCATGTGAATCGGCAGGCGAATGGTCTTGGATTGATTGGCCAGCGCCCGCTTGATTGACTGCTTGATCCACCATGCGCCATAAGTTGATAGCTTGCCGCCTTTTTCTGGATCGAAGCGTTCGACGGCGCTCATCAGGCCGATATTGCCCTCGGAAACCAAGTCGCTGAGCGAGAGGCCGTATCCGGAGTAGTCATGGGCGATTTTGACGACGAGCCGCAGATTTGCTCGGATCATCTGATCACGCGCATCTTGGTCGCCCATTTTGATCCGTTCGGCGAGAAGGGTCTCTTCTTCTACCGTGAGTAGCGGAGTTTTTGAAATTTCTCGCAGATATAGCTTCAGGCTGCTGTCAGATTCGTAAGACATAAATAAAAGGGTTTATGATTCCATTTAGCGGATCTGAAAAATGCCTCCTTAAAAATGGGATGTCGAGTCAGTTTGAAGGTTTTTTTTAATGGCTCAACGCGATCCATCACGAAGATCATTTTTGCCGCTTCTGGCGGTGAAACTCCGCGCTCCGCGTGCTTTCAGGGCTACCGCCGTGACCGATGCAGAGATTCCGGCTATCCATTGAGATGCTCAGATTGCAATATCCACGGCTGCGGCTGCGGCTCTGTGACGGAGTGATCTTACTCGCCAGCATCTGGATACGAGCCGAGCAGCTTCACCAGTGAGCAATGATTGCTGAGTTCATCGAGGGCTTCGGCGACTTTTTGATCATCGCGGTGGCCGGCGAGATCGACGTAGAAAATGTATTCCCAATCTTTGCGTTTGGACGGGCGGGATTCGATTTTCGACATGTTGATGTGGAATTGATCGAAGGCTTGGAGAGCTTT
>JANORE010000131.1:0-2982 GCA_031415155.1 Akkermansiaceae bacterium
GGTGTTTTTGAAAACGGATTTCAAGCTCTTGTCCGTAAAGATCGGCAGAAAAATCAAGTAGATGAACTTCGAGTAATTTGGTGTTTCCATTCACCGTCGGGCGGATGCCCAAGTTCGCGACGCCATCCTGATAGCGACCATCGGGAAGGCGGACGTTGACAGCCCAGACACCTTCTGGAGGTAATTGTGCATCGCCTGTCTCTAAATTTGCCGTCGGAAATCCGATGCTCCGTCCTAGTTTTTTTCCCTCAATGACGACGCCACTGACCGCATAAGTCCGCCCCAGCATTTGGGCTGCTGCGGCGAGATTTCCATCGCGGATCGCTTGCCGGATTCGGGTGCTGCTAATGCGTTCGCCATCATGCATCACGGGCGCGACGGCTTCCAACTTGAAGCCACGCCTCGGTGCTTCGGCTTCAAGAAATTTAACATCGCCACTGCGATCATGGCCAAAGCGCCAATCCTCGCCAACCGCGATCGTTCTCACGGCGGCCTGCGTCAATCGTTCGACAAATTCGGCGGCTTCCATTTGGGCGAATGCCACGTCGAAATGAATGGAAATATATAGCTGGACGCCGAGATCACTCACCGTTCGGGCTTTGTGATTCAATGTTTCCAACAAAGCCGATGGTGCTTTATTTGGCGCAATGACACGGATAGGGTGCGGATCAAAGGTCAACATTCCAGCCAAGCCACCTTCCCGGGCCGCAGCATTTACCGCCCGTGCAATCACAGCTTGATGGCCCACATGGACTCCATCGAAAACCCCGAGCGCAAGATGCAATGGGACGCCAAGCGTAGGTAAATCTTCAAGACGGTTTCGAATCAGCACGGAGCTGTCGTATTCATAATAAGTGTAAATTGCAATTTGAGAAAAAAGCCGCCGCTTCCCTCGGCGAATTATTTCCTGCCCTCATCGTAATCGAAGTAGTCTAACATCGTATCGATTCCATCTCGTTCTTCGAGACCGCTTTCTTTCTTCCGACGAATCAGTGTTTCCGTCGTGCCATCCTGCCACCCGACTTTTTTCAGATATTGATTCCAGATAAATAGGTCTCCTTCACTAAGTTCACGGCCACTTTCGAAGCACCATTTTAAAATCGCCTCATTGGTATCGCCGGATAAAACCCGGGCCACCAGATCCGCATAGTCCACTCGTAAGTAATTCACACAGCGCATATCGAACCCCGAGCCAAGATTTTCGCAGAAATCCTCGCGTAATTTCCCGGCGTCATGGAGTCGGATTTTATCTAGCATCCTCGCAAAATAAATCATTCCAAGGGTTTCTTCGTAGGCGGAAATAGGTACATTTGTCATGTCCAGAAACCGACTATCTTTGATGGGCCTCAAAAGCAAGCACACGAAGCTGCGTTTTTTGCGATAGCTGGCAAGGCGTTTGGCTGGAGAGTTCATGAAAATAGCCTGGCTTTGAGAATGAGGTCAATGGCGGAGCTGGACGACGAGCTTGACACGTTGTGAACGGGGACCGGATCCCAGTCGATGATTTGAGTGCGACTTGAATCGCAGCAGCATCAAGACCTAGCGACGATCCTACCAAAGGCCTTGGACTACTTGCTGGAAACTTCACAGAAGGCTTGCCAAGGGGCAGTGAAAGCGGAAACTCTGACTCAACAGATTCAAGTTTTCACATTTATGAAGTTTCGTATTTCCAAGGAAGCATTTCTCGATGGCCTGCAAAAAGTCCAACACGTGGTTAGCTCGCGTACCACGCTACCGATTCTTTCTAATGTATTGCTCGTCGCTAAAGACGGACGTATCCAGTTCACTACGACCGACTTAGATGTCGGCATCACGGGTTCTGTAGAAGCACAAATCGAAAAAGAGGGCGCGACGACACTCCCTGCAAAACGGTTGGTGAGTATCATCCGAGAGCTTCCTGCGAGCGAAATCGAGGTCTCTGTCGATGCGAAGAATCACGCGTCCATCCGCAGTGGCCCCTCGTTTTTCAAGATCATCGGTCTCAGTGAAGCGGAATTTCCACCGCTTCCTGACTTCGAAGGTGCCAAAATCTTTAAAATTCCACAGGCTACTCTCCGCGACGGCCTCAAGAAAACTTCGTATGCCATCTCCACCGACGAGACTCGCTACGTTCTCAACGGTATTTTCACTTCATTCCGCGATGGAAAAATGACACTGGTCGCTACCGATGGACGTCGCCTCGCGATGGTGGATGCAGACCTCGAATTTCCTGCCTCACACGAGACAGACGTCATCATTCCGACTAAGGCCGTCCAAGAATTACAACGTCTGTTAGGCGAAAACGGTGAAGTCATCGTGAAACTGAGCGATAGCCAAATTTCATTCACCGTTGGCGATAGTTTTCTCGTCAGTAAACTGATCGAAGGCAACTACCCAAATTATCGCCAAGTCATTCCAGGTGATAGCAATGAACGAGTGGTTATTTCTCGTGAGGCATTGTTAGAGACTGTCCGCCGCGTTTCGCTTCTCTCTTCCGATAAATCAAACTCGGTGAAACTGGTCTTCAGCGAAAATCACATCGAAGTTACCGCCAACTCACCCGATGTGGGGGAAGCCCAAGAATCCATGGACGTCGTTTATCAAGGCCCACCCATGCAGATCGCCTTCAATCCTGAGTTCCTTCAGGCTCCACTCCGCGCCTTGGAGAGCAACGATGTTTATCTCGATCTTATCGACGAAATGAGTCCCGGAGTCCTTCGTATCGAAGGGACTTTCCTCTATGTTCTGATGCCCATGCGGGTGACCAACTGAAGCTCCTGAAATGGCCTGCTTGTGCTATTTCCTCTCATGGATTGCACTCGCAGTTTCTGCTTCTGCACATGTCATTTCCCAGATTTCTGGAGATTGGAAAACCAGTGCTACCTGGGAAATCGAGGTTCTCTTCGACGCAGGCTTTGCCGTGCCAGAGCTACGCGATGATGCCACAGCCCCAGCGCCTGAACGACAATGGCTTGTAGATTTAGGCGAATCTGGATGGGCTCC
>JANORE010000132.1:0-3384 GCA_031415155.1 Akkermansiaceae bacterium
GCACCATCGCCGGAATGATCAAGCCGAACAAAATCGGGATTTTCTTGGATTTGAGAGCCATCAATTTTTCGCCACGGTTCTGATCACAGTCTTGCGCCTGAAATGAAAATGTCTCAGCCCGAGAGCCGTCATGAAGAGTAAACCGGCGGCCATGCAAAACGTGACGTAACCGATCATGTCATGGGCCGCCTCGAAAGCGACTTCACCTTCATCAAACCGGATCTTCGCCAAATAGACGGCACGTCCTGCATTGACGATCGTCGCAAAAAACAAGCCCGCGAGGACCACGACGATTCTCTTCCAGCTTTCGAGCAGGAATAACTCACCGAAAAATAGCGAGGCATTCAGCAAGCTCTGGAAGGAGCGAATCCCGCTGCAACCTTCCGTGACTTCCACCACCGTTCCTGCGGACTCTAGCCGCTCACCGACTGCGACCACTGGCCGCCCCATCCACCCGAAAACCTCCACTGTCAGTCCAATGACCAGTCCAGTCATTTTACGGATCATCCAATTTTCAAATTGAAACGGATAGGGCACTGCCGAGAGTGCATAAATGGTGACGGGTGCTAAAATCAGTGATTTTTTCCAGCCAAAAAAAACACCTAACAAACCGTGCGACACGATCACCACCATCGCCGCATGGATGAGAATCGGTGCCCGCCATGTGGCGTCGAAATTCCCGATCATCCGGATCGACGCCAGCACAGGCAGCATCAGCAACGCCACCAGCGGAAATAGCCAGAACGACATCGACCGCAGATCGGCCGTGCCCATTTGTGAATCTTTCCAAGAACGGACCAAGAAAAAGACGCTGATGAGTGGCACATACCAACCGTAGCCGTAGTATTCACTCTCCGTCCAAATCGTGGAACATCCGTAAAAAAGCTGAAGCCATAGGAAAACAATCCCCAGAAACACCGCCAGATTCGGCGTGCCCCACTTGCCCAAATAGCTTGGACTTTCCTGTTCGGCGAGCGTTGTCATTTGATTAAAAGATCTTCAAACGCAGAACCGGGAGAAGCCAACTCTTCAAGGCGCAGCCGCTTGAGTCTCGGCAGCCACCTTGGTCGCTTGGACGGCATCGCGGAGATTTCCTCCCTTGCGATTGCTCCACCAAAGGACGACTGGCGATGCCACGAAGATCGAGGAATACGTTCCCACTAACAAACCGATCAAGATCATGATCGAGAAATCCCGCAGAGAGGAACCACCGAAGAGCGATAGAATCGCCACAGTGATGATCGTGGTAGCCGATGTGAGCAAGGTTCTGGAGAGCGTGGCATTGATCGCCTCGTTCATCAGATCTTTGATCGAACGATTGCTTTCTAGCAAAGTCTCGCGAATCCGGTCGAAGACCACGATCGTATCATTGATGGAGTAACCGGCGATGGTAAGAATCGCGCCGACGTGGATGAGGGAAAGTTCACCGCCGAAGAGCACCACCAGACCTACAGAAATAATAACGTCGTGTAGGATGGCAATGAAGCCACCGAGGGCGAAGGAAAACTCGAAACGGATGGTGATAAATACTAAAATCCCGATCAGGCCGAACACGAGGGCGTAGATCGACTCTTTCAGGAAAGTGCCGCCGATCAGTGGCGAAACCTCTTCTTTGCTACTGTCGATGACGTAGTTACTGGCTCCCGAGGCATCCGTTTTTTTTGCGGCGAGAGCAGGAATCGACTCACGTAGCTTGGCCGTGACCTGCTCGGCGTCTTTGGAATCACAACGGACGGTGAGCAAGGTACCGGTCGCTGGATTGCTCTGGTCTTGCGCGTTTGCTTGTTTGCTCAGGGTCAGAGTTTTGAGAACTTTATCCACCTCCTCGACAGGGATTTTGTTGTCTTTGCCAAGTTGAAATTGGATGAGTGTCCCACCCATGAAGTCGATGCCAAATGAGCGTTCCTTGTGAATCGCGAAGGCTCCGAGTGACAGCACCACCATGGCGAGAGAGGCCATGCCTGCCACGCGGCGCTTGCCGAGGAAATCGTATTTCGTCGATTTGATGAGATTCAGGAAACTGAGATTTTTAAGGATGTTCAGGTCCGTTCCCCAGCGAAAGAGCACGCGAGTCACCAGAATCGCAGAAAACATCGAGGCTACGATGCCGATGGTCAGTGTCACGGCGAAGCCTTTGATCGTTCCGCTGGCCATCCAAAACAGAATGATGGCCGTGATGAGTGAGGTGAGATTGGAGTCAAAAATCGCGGTGAACGCCTTTTCATAAGAAGCTGCGATGGCGCTTTTGAGAGATTTGCCGGCTTCCATTTCTTCACGCAGACGTTCGTAAATCAGCACGTTCGCATCCACCGCCATCCCGATGGTAAGAATCATCCCCGCGATCCCTGGCAGCGAAAACGTGAAGCCAAACATGGCCATCACACCGAAGAGGATGATCCCATTTACCAGCAAACCGACGAGAGCGATAATCCCAGCGAGGCGGTAATAGAGGAGGACAAACAGGAATGTGATGGCCAAGCCAATGACACCTGCCCAGATACCTTGCTTGACAACGGCGGCACCCAGTGTCGGAGAGACCGTCCGCTCTTCTTCCACGATCAGTGGATTTTCCAATGGATTCATCAGAGAGTTGGCGAGTCTTTTCGGCTCACCGGGATCATTCAGACCGGAAATGAGGAAATTTTTACCCAGTGGAACCGATTGCACGGTCGGGGCGCTGATCACTTCGCCATCCAGAACGATCGCGATTCGGCTTTGGTTCGGAGTCATCCCTTGCGTCAGCGCGATCATTTTATCGGTGCCTGCGCTATTGAGAGTGATGTCCACCGCATCAGGCTGCTGTTGGGAAGGAGTGGCAAATGCAATATCGGAACCTCCAAGTGCCATGCGGCGATTGAGAAGAATTGGATTTGTCGTTTCCTTGCCGTCCTCGCCTTTATGCTTCTCGGTGTAGGCCCGGTAACCAGGAATGATCTCCGTTCCTGCGGCAACGCTTTCAGCAATGGACTTTCCGTCGGCGCCTCGCTCATTATTGCGTGGACTGACTTCGCGGAGTTCCAGCTTAGCGACGGTTTCTAAAACTTTACGAATCCGCGCGGATTCCTCGGGCTCGACACCTGGCATTTGGACGACGATGCCGTCAGTTCCTTGGCGGGTGATCATCGGCTCGGCGGTGCCCATGCCGTTGAGGCGGCCTTCGATGACTTTGATCGCTTCCTCGACTTGGCTCTCGTTGATCGGTGTTTTCTCACCTTGCTCATTTTCTTTTTCTTGAATTCGGAGTGAGAACGAGGAGCCGCCGACGATGTCGATGCCACCCTTGAGTTTTTCCTGGAGCGGAGTCGCAGCGAGCACACAAATAGCACACACTCCGAGCAACAGTGCCGTGCCGACATTGCGTTTTCTCTTCTCGATCTCCGTGGC
>JANORE010000133.1:0-11305 GCA_031415155.1 Akkermansiaceae bacterium
TCATACTTTGTGCGAAGCGTGAGACTTACCAGTTTTTCCAAGGAGCGCTTCGGCTGTCCCAGAGATTTTCGAGTTCGAGCTTATCACGGAGGGTGTCCATGGGACGCCAGAAACCGTTATGGCGAAAGATGCCAAGTTGACGGTCTTCGGCGAGTTTTTGAAGGGGTTCACGTTCCCAAGTAGTAGAGTCGTTGTCGATCAGATCGATGACTTCAGGCTCCAAGACGAAGAAGCCACCATTGATCCATGAGCCGTCGCCTTGAGGCTTTTCTTGAAAGGAAAGAACTTGGTCGCCCTCAAGCTGAATGGCCCCGAAGCGACCCGGAGGCTGTACACCAGTAAGAGTTGCGAGACGACCACTTTGTTTGTGAAACTCAATGAGTGAGGTAATATCCACGTTTCCAACACCATCTCCATAGGTACAGCAGAACGGGCCATCAATATATTTGGCGACGCGCTTGATGCGTCCACCCGTCATGGTTTCGTCGCCAGTATCTACGATGGTGACGCGCCATGGTTCCGCTTTTTTATGATGCACCTCCATGGTGTTTTGACACATGTCGAAGGTGACATCCGACATGTGTAGAAAGTAATTAGCGAAGTATTCCTTAATCACATATCCTTTATATCCAGCACAAATGACGAAATCATTGATGCCGTGGCTGCTGTAGATTTTAAGGATATGCCAAAGAATCGGTCGCCCACCGATCTCCACCATCGGCTTCGGGCGAAGGGCAGTTTCTTCGGAGAGCCGAGTTCCTAGACCCCCTGCTAAAATGACAGCTTTCATGATTCTAAATGTTAGTTCTAGACCTCAATTTCCGCCCGAGTCAGCAGCTCTGCGACTTTGATCCCTGAAATATTCGGAGTCCAAGCGAGCTTTTCTTTGGCTTTCGCGGGATCGCCGAGTAGCTGATGGCTATCCACGGCCCGGAAAAATTTAGGATTAACTCGGAGAAGGAGCTTTCCCGATTTGGAATCTACGGCTTGTTCGTTTTCGCCTTTGCCTGAGAATTCGAGTTCGATTCCGGCTTCTTGGAAGGCAGCGGTGGCGAATTCACGGACGGTGGTGGAGGTCCCAGTAGCCAGAACATAGTCGTCAGCGGTGGGCTGTTGAAGCGTCCGCCAGATCGCATCGACGAATTGGGGGGCGTATCCCCAATCACGCTCGGAATCGAGATTCCCGAGTTCTAGCAATTCATCAGAACCTTTGTGAATTCGAGCGACTGTCGTGGCGATTTTGCGGGTCACGAAGCTTTCGCCGCGGCGCGGCGACTCGTGATTGTAGAGAATGCCATTGACGACGAACATGTTGTGGGCTTTTCGATAGACCCGACAAAGATTAGCGGCAAAAGCTTTTGCACAGCCGTAGGGATTGACTGGGCGGAATGGGGTTTCTTCGGTTTGGGGGGAATCATCAGGAACTCCGAAAATTTCTGAGGAAGCGGCGTGGAAAAATCGGGGCGATTTTTCTAAATCTCGGCAAATTTCCAAAAGCGAGAGGGTCGCAACGGCGGTTTCTGCGACGGTGGATTCTGGGATTTCGAAGCTAAGTCCTACGTGAGATTGACCAGCGAGATGGTAGAATTCGTCGGGGCGGACTTTGGTAAAGATGCGGCGCAGTGTGGTTTGGTCACCAAGATCGGCATAGTGAAGTTCCAGGTGTTTGCCTTCTTTGCGAAGATGTTCGATCCTTGCGCGGTTGAATTGGCTAGAGCGGCGGACGAGGCCGTGGACGGCGTAACCTTTCTCTAGCAAAAGTTCCGCAAGATAGGATCCGTCTTGGCCAGTAATGCCTGAAATAAGTGCTATTTTCACGCGAATGGGACTCATCTGCTTTCTTAAAACGCTACCGCCCTTGGTTCAAGTATCCTAATTGGAACCAGAATTTTGCGGCTAGAGCGAAATTTGAGGAAATCTGAAAAATGACTTCGCTGCAGACTGCTTGACTCAAAAGTTTGTTCAAGAAAAAATGAACAAACGTAACGCGTCGTTTTCGTCACATTTAAATAGTGGCAAAAAGAACTAGAAATTTATGCACACGCCAAGCTTGATCAGTAACAATACCTGCACTGTTAAATAATCATTCCTGCCGCAACGGTCTCATTCGTGCCAGGATCGATGAGAATGAAGGAGCCAGTGGTCCGGTTACGGCGATAGGAATCGTGAATCAGTGGCACGGCGGTGCGGAGAGAAATGCGCCCGATGTCGTTCATGGCGAAGCTCTCGATACCTTCGACTTTATGAAGCGTGTTGATATCAACGTGATATTTCACTTCGCTGATGATCGCTTTCGTTTCTTGAGTCGTATGACGAATCACTAATTTTGCACGAGGTGACATTGGCTTGTTAGAAAACCAACAAATCATGGCTTCGATGTCTTGCTCGACTCGCGGCGGGTTGTTAGTCTTCACCAAAGTATCACCACGCGCGATATCAATTTCATCGGTTAAGGTAATACATACCGACTGTGGAGCAAATGCTTCATCTAGTTCTTTGTCCGAACTATGAATCGCTTTGATCTTTGTGCTGAAACCAGAAGGTTGTACCGTCACGCTGTCACCTGGTTTAAAAACGCCACCTGCGACGCGACCCGCGTAGCCGCGGAAGTCATGCCATTCATCGCTCATCGGGCGGATCACCCATTGCACTGGGAAACGTGCATCAACATGGTTCTCTTCACCACCCACATAGACATTTTCTAAATGATAGAGAAATGTCGGACCTTGATACCATGGCATGTGCTCGGATTTATCAACCACGTTATCGCCATTGAGCGCAGAAATTGGTATATCTGTGATCTCGACGATGTTATCTAACCGCGAAGCGAATTCACGGAAATCTTGGACGATTTTGTTATAAACTTCTTCCGAATAATCGACGAGATCCATTTTGTTGACGGCGACGACGAGGTGCTGGATGCGGAGTAAGTTTGCAATGAAACTATGCCGTTTGGTTTGCTCGATCACGCCTTTCCGGGCATCAATGAGAATGATTGCGACGTTAGCTGTCGATGCGCCAGTCACCATATTCCGGGTGTATTGCGTGTGCCCCGGGGTATCGGCGATGATAAATTTGCGCTTCGGCGTGGCGAAATAGCGGTAAGCGACGTCGATGGTGATACCTTGTTCGCGTTCGGCCTTCAGGCCATCGGTGAGGAGCGCGAGGTTGACGTTTTCATCGCCTCGGCGGCGTGAGGATTCTTCCTTGGCTTCGAGTTGATCCTCGAAGATGGATTTTGAATCATAGAGAAGACGGCCAATGAGAGTCGATTTACCGTCATCGACGGAGCCAGCAGTGGTGAAGCGAAGTAAGTCCATTATTAACGAAATGTATATCTTAAAAATTAAAACACTAAGGCGATAGTTGTCCTAGCGATCCATCTGAGAAAGAACTGCTTGCCATTCAGATTTAAGTTGAAGGGAGGCAATTGCTGATTGGAGAAAAGTTTGGTCGAGAGGTTGTTGCTCAATCATGCCTATAATATCACGAAGATGTCGCTGGTGGCCGGCCTCCTTATAGAATTCAAGCTTATGTAAAATAACATACTCAGGTGGGGCGATGGTAGCTTCACAGCTTTCGGTTTTTACTCGGCGAGTGTGAGCAAGTGACCAATTTAAATAAGGATGATTCCGGGATAAATAGATATCTGCTTTGAGGCCGGTATGATGATGAATGATATTAAAGTGACCACGTGACTCGCGGCGTGATTCGACCACGATGACATCAGCAGGCGGGAGGTAGAAATCTTCTTCGGGAAAAAGGATGGGAAGCTTGCTGATTTGTGACTGCTCAAGCAGCACCACAAGATCAATGTCGAGCGTATTACGCGGTTCACCGTAGATCGAACTGGCAACAGAACCAGTGACCATATATTCAATGCCCGCAGACTCAAGAGGAGCCACGAACAATGTGATGAAGTCAGGGTCTTGCATGAAGCCAGATGCGGGCCAGTTTTTGTTCTATTTCTAACGGTGAAGCATCAGGACTACAGAGTTTGATTCCCATGCGCTTGAAGTTGCGTGCCTGACGAATCGTTGAAACCAGAAGTTGATACTTTTCCGAAGGGTGCATCTTTTTCCAAGCGGCGTTCTGGGCGGGTGAAGGAAGGCTCATTAGGAAATGATTTAGGAGATTGAAAAAGTTTAGCAGTTGAAAACCGCCGCCACGTTTAAAAATAGCCTTCTTTTTTACGGTCTTCCATCGCAGTTTCTGAGCGCTTGTCATCCGAGCGAGTGCCGCGTTCGGTCTGGCGGGCGGCGGCAACTTCGGCGATGACTTCATCGAGATCAGAAGCCGTGGACTCGACGGCACCGGTACAAGTGGCATCGCCGATGGTGCGGAAGCGGACGATTTTCCGGGTAACTGGCTCGTGGTCTTGCGGCTTTAAAAATTGAGTGACCCCAAGAAGCGAGCCATTGCGCTCGAAGACGTCTCGCTCATGGGAAAAGTAGATGGATGGCAGTGGGATTTCCTCTCGCTTGATATACATCCAAATGTCCATCTCGGTGAAATTAGAAAGTGGAAACACGCGGAAATGTTCACCCGGATTTTTCCTGCCATTAAAAAGGTTCCAGAGTTCGGGCCGTTGGTTTTTTGGATCCCATTGTCCAAAATCGTCGCGATGAGAGAAGAAACGTTCTTTGGCTCGCGCCTTTTCTTCGTCACGGCGACCACCACCGAGGCAAGCATCGTATTGATTTTTCTCGATGGTATCGAGTAGCGTGACTGTCTGGAGTTTATTACGCGAGGCGTTCGGGCCTTTTTCTTCGACGACTCGCCCGGCATTGATCGATTCTTGGACTGAGCCGACGACGAGTGACGCTCGGATGAGTTCTACGAATTCATCACGGTAGGTCATCGTTTCCTCGAAGTTATGCCCGGTGTCGATGTGGACCAGTGGAAATGGCATTTTCGCGGGCCAAAATGCTTTGCGAGCAAGCCAAGCCATGACGATGGAATCCTTACCGCCAGAAAAAAGGAGTGCCGGATTCTCAAATTGGGCGGCAGTTTCACGAAGGATGAAAATGGCTTCGGCTTCGAGTAGATCGAGATTACTGAGTTGATAGTTAGGCATCAGGTCGAAAATTTAAAAATGAAAACAAGCGCGACAGCGATCAGGAAATAGGACCGTCTTTTGATCGGGTCAAGAAATAATTACTAATTTGGGTGTTTTAGTAATGATTAAAACTGAGCAATCTACGAAATACCAACCCTCGGGAGATTTCCGTTCTGACACCGCCCGGATGAGCTGTTTTACAGGAAAGGACGATGTGCACTAATTCTATCCCGAATGGCCTCAAGGAGCTCGAAGGCGGCATCTTCGATGGAAGTTGTCTCCGTATTGAGCGTGAGATCTGGGCGATTCGGTGGCTCGAAAGAACCATCCTTGCCCGTGAAATGGGCGATTTCTCCACGAGCTGCTTTCGCGTAAAGTCCCTTCACGTCGCGCTTTTCACACGCTTCGTAGCTTGCTTTGACATAAACCTCGACAAGATCTTCCCCCAAAATACCCCGCGCTAGATCGCGAAGTTCGCCGCGCGGAGTGATGGCGGAGACGAAGGTAATGATTCCTTGAGAAACAAAAATTTTAGCAACTTCTGAGATACGGCGGATGTTTTCGAGGCGATCTTCGTCAGTGAAGCTCAGATTTGCGTTCAACCCAATCCGTAAATTATCGCCGTCAAGGATCGTGGTAAAACGACCTTGCTGGTGGAGTACGCGTTCAGCCGCGTTCGCGATCGTGGATTTCCCTGAGCCGGAAAGCCCACAAAGCCACACGACTATTCCGCGTTGCCCGAGTAAGTTTTCCTTATCTTGGCGGTGAAGAAAACGGTGGAACTCGGGGTGAATATTCATGGACTGAAGCGAGTGAGATGACAGAGCTTTTTAGTGGGATAATGAAAATTTATAATCGTTGTTTTCATGCTAACTGTCTAATCTGAAATGACTGGTCTGTAAAGTTGCAAACTCCTTAAATCCCCTTCCCGATCACAAATGCATCAAAGCCGTGAGCTTTTAGCGCGTCCACCGGCAAGATGGCGCGGCCGTCGAAGACGAAAGCTGGCTTGAGCATGAGATCGTAGATGCGGGGAAGGTCTAAAGTGCGGAATTCGTCCCACTCCGTTAGCGTGGCCAAAGCATGAGCACCGTCTGCGACTTCGTATGGACTATTACAAATCTCGACGTTGGAATCGATGAGTTCCTTGGAGACACCGGCATAAATGAGATCCTCGTAAATCATTTCCTGAGTGACTCGTGGATCGTAAATCGCCACCCGAGCACGCTCGTTGAGGAGATCCCGACAGACTTGGATGGCGGCAGATTCGCGAGTATCGTTGGTATCCTTTTTAAAGGCGAAACCGAGGATACCGATGCGCTTGCCGTTGACCGTGTTATAAAGTGTGCGGACGATTTTCTCGACGAAGCGGGTTTTCTGCCAATCATTCATTTGTACGACTTGCCGCCAGTATTCAGCGACTTCAGGAAGGCCGAATGACTCGCAAAGATAGACGAGATTGAGAATGTCTTTCTGGAAGCAAGAACCACCGAAACCGACGGAAGATTTTAGGAATTTCGGACCGATCCGGGAGTCCATGCCGATGGCTCGGCCGACTTCATCGACGTCTGCGCCAGTCGCTTCGCAGAGTGCGGAAATCGAGTTAATCGAGGAAATCCGTTGCGCGAGAAAGGCATTTGCGACCAACTTAGAAAGTTCTGACGACCACAGATTGGTTGTTAAAATCCGTTCACGCGGAATCCATCGTGCGTAGACATCGACAAGTGCTTGGACTGCGGCATTTCCCTCCGGTGTAATTTCGCCACCAATGAGGATCCGGTCTGGGTTCTCAAGATCGCCGACAGCAGTGCCTTCCGCGAGGAATTCTGGGTTCGAGAGAACTTGGAAGGTCGCACCGTTTGGCGAGTTTGCCGCGAGGATCGACTTGATTGCTTCGGCCGTTTTCACGGGAATCGTGCTTTTCTCAACGATGATTTTATTTCCCTCCGAAACTTCCGCGATCAAACGAGCTGCGGATTCGATATAGCGTAAATCCGCCGCACGACCGGCACCGATGCCGTAGGATTTCGTGGGGGTTCCCACGGAAACAAAGATGAGGTCTGCGGCAGCGATGGCAGACCGAATATCCGTGGTGAAGTGGAGATTTCGACCGCGTGCCGAGGTGACCACATCATCGAGACCTGGCTCATAAACTGGCAGTGTGTCTGAGTTCCAAGCAGCGATGCGCGTCTCGTTCATGTCGGCGACAGTGACTTGGATGTCAGGGCATTTCGCGGCGATCATTGCCATGGTGGGGCCGCCGACATAACCGGCGCCAAGGCAGCAAATAGATTTAATGGTCATAGATTTCTGGGTAAAAATTAGCCCCGCATGTGGTCGCGGAGAAGATGGTAGATAAAAAGTGAATTGTAAGTGAAGTAACGTTTGAAAAGCCTGCGCGGCTCCATGGCAACTCGGTAGGCCCATTCCATCCCTAGTTTTTGGATAAGAGTTGGAGCTTGTCGGACTTCACCCGCATGGAATGCAAATGCGGCACCAATCCCGAAATAAACGCCGGGAGGCAGCAGATCCTTATGCCTCGCAATCCAATGCTCTTGCTTGGGGCAGCCGAGGCCGACCCAGACGAGATTTGCACCCGATTTCCTGATTTTTCCGATGATGGTTTCGAGTTCATTTGCTGGCCACTCACCAAACGGCGGGGAATAACAACCGCAAATTTCAGCAGCGGGAAATCGCGTTAAAAAATGCTCGGTGAGCTTTTCCAGCGTGCTTTGTTTCCCTCCAAGGAAGAAGTGCTTGAAGGCAGAATTACCCTGAGAGGCTTGGAAGGTTTCCACCATCAGAGTGGGGCCATAGACCCGATCTGTTAGCTTTTCCCGGATGTCAAGCTGGGCATTCAGCACCCAGACGAGAGGCATTCCATCCGGGCAAATCAAATCGAATTGCCGCATGGATTGTCCGAAATCCTGATCGGTTCGGGCAAGAGCCGCGACGTGGGTGTTCGCCGCTTCTACCGCATAAGCTCGGTCTCCACGTTGCGCGTGCTTAAGAATCCATTCTACCGCTTTCGCGTAAGTGGTGACAGCGACGGGAAGTCCGATGATGGAGACGCGTTTCAAAAGCGAACTTATTCCTTGGAAACGGCGACGTGGTGGCCGTGGGATTTCAGCAATGAGTGGCGGCGAGCAATGTCTAGGTCGTGAGCGACCATTTCCGCGCACATTTCTTCGACAGTAATCTCCGGAATCCAGCCCAGCTTTTCTTTCGCCTTTGTCGGATCTCCCAACAACGTTTCAACTTCTGATGGGCGGAAATAGCGGGGATCGACCTTGACGATGACGTCGCCGATTTTGACGGCAGGTGCTTTACCTAAATCTACGGCAACCACCGTGGCGATTTCCTTTTCACCTTCGCCGGAAAAGGCGAGTTCGATTCCGGCTTCTTGGGCGGACAGCTTTACAAACTCTCGCACAGAAATTTGTTTTCCCGTGGCGATGACGAAATCATCTGCGGTTTCCTGTTGGAGCATCATCCACTGCATTCTCACGTAGTCTTTGGCATGGCCCCAATCACGCAATGCATCCATATTTCCTAGAAACAGGCAGCTTTCGAGACCCTGTGCAATATTGGCGATGGCGCGGGTGATCTTGCGAGTGACGAAAGTTTCACCACGCCGCGGCGACTCGTGATTAAAAAGGATACCATTGCAGGCATAAATGCCGTAGGATTCACGATAATTTACGACGATCCAGTAAGCATATAATTTAGCAACTCCGTAAGGGGAGCGTGGATAGAAAGGTGTGGTTTCCTTTTGTGGAACCTCTTGGACGAGGCCATATAGCTCGGATGTGGACGCTTGATAGAAACGAGTTTTCTTTTCTAGGCCGAGAAAACGAATCGCCTCTAACAAACGAAGCGTTCCCATCGCATCGACATCCGCCGTGTATTCTGGTGCTTCGAAGGAAACCGCGACGTGAGATTGCGCGCCTAAATTATAAACTTCATCAGGCTGCACTTCGCTAATGATACGAGTGAGATTTGATGAATCGGTGAGATCGCCGTAGTGTAACTTGAAACGTGAATTCTCAATATGTGGATCTTCATAAATATGATCGATACGTTGAGTATTAAATAGCGAAGCACGGCGCTTGATGCCGTGAACTTCATAGCCTTTCTCCAGAAGTAGCTCTGCGAGATAGGATCCGTCTTGACCGGTGATGCCGGTGATAAGTGCTTTTTTCATGATTGGGAAAGTTCGGTAATGAAGTTTTCGAAGTCTGCTAAGTGATGGCAAATGATGGCAATGAGAATGGTTTGTTGAAGTTTTTCGTAACTGTGGACGGCGATATTGCGGAACCCGACCATGTTTTTCATGGCACTGCAGGTGGTGGCGAGGATGACGCCGCGTTGCTGCAAAATTTCGAAGGCGTCGCGGCTGCTTTGCGGAACGCCTAATTGACCGAGGGAAATGCGGTGCATTGCTAGGTCGATGGATGCTTCGCACGCACGGAGCAGATTCAAGATGATGGAATCTTGAATCGTGAAATTATTCAGCCGGGATGCATCGTCCCGGTATTCCTCGGCGATTCTGGCAAGGCAGCGGCGGATGATCACCGTCTTGTTCACCGTGACGTCGTCGATCATCGTGCAAGAATCTCCTTTCTCTGTTCATTGAGCCGCGCGTAGTCGGAAAGCGTATGCATTTCAAACGTCTGATGCGCGCAAGGATTTCCGATGAAGAGCGGCAAGCCTTTGGTGATGACCTCCTTCGCGAGAACGGTGCTGGCATCTGATAGGTCGATGAGATCCACTTCGATGCTGAGCTGCCCGGACAAGCGGTTGGCGAGGTGGAAACGATCAAGCGGCTGGGTGGGATGCCGGGGCAGAAACGCGATATCCGCATCACTTGCGGCACGGTGGTTGCCTACAGCGCGTGACCCAAACAGATAGATCACCGCGCAATCGAAGCCAACTAGCGCAGCGACGACGGAGTTTTTTTGATCGACTGAAAGTCCAGGATCCATGTGAAAACGGTGTTACAATCTCGCGTGACCACTGGCGAGGCTAACGAGAAAATCTTGGTAGGCAGCGGCCAGTCCAGTTTCAAAGGAAACTTGCGGCAACCAGCCTGTGTTTTTGATGGTGGAAATATCTAGCAGTTTACGTGGTGTCCCATCTGGCTTGGCCGGATCGGTGAGAATCTCGCCCGTGAAGCCCACGGTTTTTGCGATCAAGGTTGCCAACTCGAAAATCGTGACGTCATCCCCCACCCCGACGTTCACCCAGTCCGGTGGCAAATCTAAGGAAAGAAGGTGAAAGCAAGCTGCCGCGAGATCATCCACGTGGAGAAATTCGCGGCGTGGCGTGCCAGTTCCCCAGATGGTGACGGTGGTATCGCCACGTTCTTTGGCTTCGTGAAAACGACGAATCAGTGCCGGAATGACATGTGAGTTTTCCGGATGATAGTTATCACCGGGGCCGTAAAGATTCGTCGGCATCGCACTGTGATACATCAAGCCATGCTGATCACGGTAGTGCTGGCAAAGTTTCAAACCCGCAATTTTAGCGATGGCATAGGCCTCATTGGTGATTTCAAGTCCACTTGTGAGCAAGCAATCCTCCGTCATCGGCTGAGGCGCGAGCTTCGGGTAAATGCAGGATGAGCCGAGAAATAAAACCCGTGGCACAGCGGCGCGACGACTCCCTTCCACGAGATTTGCGGCAATCGTTAAATTTTCGTAAATGAAATCTGCCGGATAGGTCGAGTTGGCATAAATTCCGCCGACTTTTGCCGCAGCGATGATGACGATGTCTGGCTTTTCCTGGGCCAAGAAGCCAAAAACGGCGCTCTGATCGCAGAGATCTAACTGATCTCTTGTCGCAGTGATCACTTGGTAGTCACCCAGATTTGTTGCTTCGCGCATGAGTGCGGCTCCGACCATCCCGCGATGGCCTGCGATGAATAATTTTTTCATAGAGTGGAAAATAGAATGATGAACTTCATGATTAAATTGGCTTAATACGCTACCGCCCGTGGTCGATTTCTCCGATGCGGAGAAAAACCAAGTGCTTTATTTTAAATGCTTTTGACGATTTAAACCCCTAAGTCGTTGGACGACGAGGAAGAAGTAGCGAGAACAGATCCATCTCGATGGCTTGGGGTTTCCCGAGAAATTCAAACAAAATTTTGACCCGTTCTATCGCCGATGGAATGGAGACCACCGTCCCTTGCATTCCTTGAAATTGACAATGGGCGATTTCTACTTCGTCGCCGAGTTCGATGGT
>JANORE010000134.1:0-2350 GCA_031415155.1 Akkermansiaceae bacterium
CCAAGAAGCTCTCGAAAACCTCAAGGCAGGCATCGATGAAGCCTATGAAATGGGCGCGGTTGGCTTTGGCTTTCTCGCCGGAAATTATACCGAGAACAAGAAAGAGGAGGCCTATCAAGCATTGGTGAAATCCACTAAAGAAATGTGTGCCTATGCCAAATCAAAAGGCAAAATGAATATTGCTCTGGAAGTCTTCGATTATGATGTCGATAAGTGCTCTCTCATCGGGCCAGTTGACCTTGCGAAACGCTATGCCGCAGAGATTTGCGCGGAGTATGACAACTTCGGACTGATGGTGGATTTGAGCCATATTCCAATCATCCATGAGACCAATAGAGAATCGCTCATTCCTATCAAAGACTATATCATCCACGCCCATATGGGAAATTGTATGATACGTGATAAGAGCGATCCTGCTTATGGGGATGCTCATCCGCGTTTCGGCTATCCAGGTGCGGAAAATGATGTCGATGAATTGGTGGAATATCTCAAAGTACTGATGGAGATCGGTTACTTAAATCCAGACAAACCAAGATTTTTGAGTTTCGAAGTGAAACCCGTCGGCGATGAGGATCCCGACATCGTCGTGGCGAATGCCAAGCGGGTATTGAACCTCGCGTGGGCCCGAGTTTAGATCCTGATGGATTGAAATATTTCGACGACTGCGGGATGATTCAAATCCCGTGTCGCCGCCTAACACCTAAAAGCATATTGAAATGAAAATCGTAGTATTAGATGGATATACCTTAAACCCTGGCGACCTGAGCTGGACAAGTCTGGAGCAATTCGGGAATTGTGAGTTTCACGACCGCGTGGATCATTCTCCCGAGTCCGTGATCGCAGCCATCGGAGATGCAGAGGTGATCTTTACCAACAAAACTCCACTAACCAAAGCGGTGTTGGAGAAAGTCCCAACTGTGAAGTACATTGGCGTTTTGGCCACTGGATACAATGTGGTTGACGTGGCGGCTGCCTCAGCACTTGGCATGACCGTGACCAATGTTCCGACGTATGGAACGATGGCGGTGGCGCAATATACCATCGCGATGCTCTTAGAAATGTGTCACCACGTGGGAGATCATAGCGAAAGTGTCCACGCAGGGAAATGGGCGAGTTGCCCTGATTTCTGTTTTTGGAATCACCCTCTCGTCGAACTTTCCGGCAAGACGCTCGGCGTAATCGGCTTCGGCAAGATCGGTCAGGCGACCGCAAGAATTGCCGAAGCTTTAGGCATGAATATTTTGGTAGCAGGCAGCCGGGTCAATCCCGCGTTCGAGTCGGAAACTTGCAAGTATGTCTCGTTGGACGAACTATTTTCCCAATCGGACGTGATCAGCCTGCATTGCCCATTGTTCGAAACCACCCAAGGGATCATCAACAAGACCAGCATCGCACAGATGAAGGATGGGGTCATGATCATCAATACCTCACGTGGCCCCCTCATCGTTGAGCAAGATTTGGCGGATGCCCTCAACAGTGGCAAGGTCGCTTATGCAGCAGTGGATGTAGTTTCGAAAGAACCGATCTTATCGGAGAATCCATTGCTGAAGGCTGCCAATTGCATCATTACTCCGCATATTGCGTGGGCTCCCACAGCCTCGCGTGCACGACTGATGAATACAGCCGTGGAAAACTTGGAGAGCTTTCTCAAAGGAACAATCATCAACTCTGTCAACGGATAACATCATGAACAAAACCATCGTAAACACCGCCAAGGCACCCGCCGTTATCGGCCCATTTAATCAAGGCATCATCGCAGGAAACTTGCTTTTCACCTCTGGACAACTACCGATGCATCCTGAAACAGGCCAAGTTCCTGAAGGTATCGAAGCACAAACAGTTCAAGTGCTGGAAAACTTGAAGAACATCGTAGAAGCGGCAGGCGCAAGCTTGCAAGATGTCGTCAAGACTACCGTCTATCTGCAACACATCAGTGACTTTGCCACGGTTAATCAGATTTATGCGACTTATTTCCCGGAGAACGCGCCTGCACGGGCCTGTGTGGAGGTGTCCAAGATGGCCAAGGATTCTCTGGTCGAAATCGATGCCATTGCCATGTTGAAGTAGATCTCAATCTATCTATTAAGCAGGCTACTGATATTTAAAAAAACCTACCCATGATATGTCACCACATATCATTGGCGATCTGATCAAATCATGAGAATAAAGGCAACAATCGACAAGGTTCCAGGTGGGATGATGGTCATCCCGCTGATACTTGGGGCTATTATCAAAACATTTTTCCCCGAATTTTTGAAAATCGGTGGTTTCACGACTGCGATAGCTACCAACCCGATGGCGATTTTAGGCGTGTTCCTCGTGTGCATGGGCGCGGGAATGGATGTGAAGG
>JANORE010000135.1:0-1740 GCA_031415155.1 Akkermansiaceae bacterium
GTGATGTTCATGTAGCAGCGGAGGTAATCGACGACACGCACTTCGTGACCTCGTGCCTTCGCTGCCGTGACGAGAGCCTCGGTGCTGTAGAGTTTCGGATTACGAGAAAGGATCAGAATTTTCATATTGATAGATCACTCGCCTTAGGGGGACGTGATGTGCTACCGCGTCAAACTATCATGCCGCTCCTTGGTCAATGAGAAAAGTGATTCAATTTCGTCAAAGTCGAGCAATTCCCTTGATGGATGCTGAATCAGACCAATGCCGGATCATGGATAGTTTTTCCTTTAAACTCACCGTATGCCTTGAGCGGCAGCATTAAAAAGTGAAGTGCCAGCGGGAATCGTCTCGAAATTAGCGAGAGGCGATGGCTTCAAAGATGATCTAGTTGGCCTTATTTTTGTAGATTCCTGCTGAAATGACTTGGGTCTCAGCACTTGAATTGCTGATTTCTATATCTCCTTCCAGAATCACGCCTGCGGCAAACTGGATTCGCCCGCTTATTTTCAGAGAGTTGCACCGAAGTAGGCTGGGAACTCCGAGGTTGTCGATCTGATCGACGAGCTTGTATTCGTCGGAAAGCAGGATGTCAGGCGGCACACCATTTCGCGAAGCCGCAAGACGGACTTGGCCGCTTTCTGAAATCTCATAAGCGTCAGACCGCAGTGCGAGTAAGTCCGCCGTCGTCTTGACGGGGGCGAAACGGCTGCGTGGCACGTCGAGCGCCAAGGCTCCCTCGAAACACTCAATCGCTGCGCCTATGGCCACTTCTAACTGCACGACAGGCGTTGAATTCTTATCTCGCGGATCGACGGTTTTGTGATTTCGAATCATCGGCAAGGGCAACACGCCCGAGTCTGCAATCAGTTGTTCTTTCAGTAAATCCAACCGAAGCCACAGACTGTTGGTATTGAAATACCGATGCCGCTCAATGTCTTGGAATGCGTCTAAATTTTCATCGAGGCATTGAGCCACTTCACGTAACAGTAAACGGCCATCGGATTTTCTCACCGCCAGATGTCCGCCCTTGCGATCTGCTGCCGTCCGGCGGGTGACTTCCATCAGAAATGGCGCACCGGATTTCGCGAAATAATTCAAGATCTTGGGATCCAGAATCGCGCCAAGATTGTCTGAGTTTGAGATGAAGGCGTAGCGCACGCCTTCTGCGAGAAGTCGGTCTAACCAACCGCTTCCAACCAATGCGGGATAAAGATCGCCGTGGCCAGGTGGGCACCATTCGTGGTCGGGTTCTTTCGGCCAAGCCACGGGCTCAAATGTCGCGGCATCGATTTTAGGGATCTGATTTTGCATCAACTCCACCTCCGTGGCATCTGCCAAACCTTGGGCACGATATTTCTCTAAATGCTCCAGCGTTCCCTGGCTGGTGCTGAAACTATTCATTAGCAGCAATCGCACATTCGCCTTGCTCGTTTCCCGCAGATCCAAAATCTGGCGCACCATCAAATCCAAGAAATTGACGCCCTCTCTGACGGAAAGCAGACTCTTCGGCCCTTGCAGTCCCATGCCGGTTCCTAGGCCACCATTGAGCTTGATGACGACCGCTTGCGATAGCAGCGACGCATCCAAATCGCCAGAGGCAGCGAGCTCATCATAGGAAGTTAGCCCCTGCGCCGGAGAAATCGTCTCTTCCGGGATCATCCCCGTTTCGTTGCGAAGCAGCGCCTCGTAGTTCCGGCGGAAAGCACGGATGGCGGCCTCTCCCATCCCGGCAGCGGTCAT
>JANORE010000136.1:0-2065 GCA_031415155.1 Akkermansiaceae bacterium
GTCGAAAATTTCCTGGAATCCCGTCGTCGGGCCGAAGAACGCATCGTCCTCCGCCGGGATTACGAGACCGGCGTCATCGAGGGTCGCCACCCCGAGCACGTCACGCTCAGTCCGCTCTATCCCTACCAGCGTGACGTGCTCGGGGTGGCGACCCTCGATGACGCCGGTCTCGTAATCCCGGCGGAGGACGATGCGTTCTTCGGCCCGACGACGGGATTCCAGGAAATTTTCGACATCTTGCGAAATACGGATTTTACCGCTGCGGCGGAGTTTTTCGACTACCGTGGCGGGTTCGATTTCGGGAAGTAGAGTACCTTCTGTGTCGAAGAGCTGACGGAGCGAGCGAGGAAGTTTCTCGAAATTTCGTTCCATGCGGAGCGTGTCCTCAGCGGGAACGAGATCGGTTCGGTTAGACCCAGATTCGAGGGCAGCGCGGACTTCTCCTTTGTGGCGGCGTTTCAACCAGATGAGCGTGGACTCGATGTGCTTGCAAGTATTAAGGCCGTTGATGCGGAAGTCCGGGCAGGTGCAGGAAAAGACCCGATCCTTGAGATCGCGAATCTCCACCTGATAGATCATCCCGCTCGGCGAGGCGACGTGGAAATTTGAGAAAATCGGATGTTCTGGGTGGAGGTTATGGATCGCGTGTTTCTCATCAATGGCTCGTTTCACCCGGCGTAGAATTTCATCCTGATCCGAGGTGCGCCAGTCGCTCGCAGGCGGTAATGGGATGACATTGGGCTTCTTTTTCTGGAGAGATTTTTTCGCAGGCATGGTGGCTGGGGTGTGATGGATGATGGCTTCCATCGTCTGCGTGATTCTCTGTAAATCGATCAATGCATCAATCCTAAAGCAGTTGGTCGCACGAGCGGGTTTCCAGAGATTTTATCGAAATGATGTCGATCCTTGGAACCATTCGGGTTTCACTGGGGGCGTGACTCTTGTGACGTTTAAAGCCTGTATCCTTGCGGCGCGACCTAAGACCTTGCCTGCGGCGATCGTCCCGGTCTGGGTCGGCTGTGTCTTGGCCTGGAAATTAAGTGGTAAATTCGATTTATTGTTGGCGGCTTGCACGCTGGGCGGTGCCATCGCGATCCAGATTGCTACGAATTTTTTTAATGATGCCATCGATGCGCGGAAAGGCGCGGACACGGATCGCAGGCTGGGTCCGGTGCGAGTGACTTCATCAGGGATGATGAAATCGACGACGGTGATGCGGCTGGCTACAGTGTTTCTCGTAGTTGCGATGGGATGCGGAGCCGTTCTCTATCAGGCGCGCGGCTGGCCGATCATCGCGATGGGTATTCCCTCGCTGTTTCTTGCTTACGGCTACACGGGTGGGCCATTTCCACTGGCTTATCGGGGAATGGGCGAGCTGTTTGTGATCGGGTTCTTTGGCCTCATCGCAGTGACTGGCACGGTCTTCGTCCAGATGGGTGAGTGGCCGCGTGAAGGATTATTGTTAGGGCTGCAAATCGGCCTGCTGTCTGCAGTTTTGATTTCCATCAATAATCTCCGCGACCGTGAAGAAGATGCGACGACGGGCAAGCGGACATTGGCAGTGCGCTTCGGCCCGAAGTTCGGGGTCGCACTGATTTGGTTAGAGGTAAAAATCGCCGTGTTTGTGGGTCTCGGCTGGGTTGCGCTCGGTCATCCACCATTGGCCATTGCTGGTGCGCCCGTTTTTTTGTTGGGATTACGCATTATCTGGGGAGTTCTGACCTTTCCGCCAGGGCCTGCATTTAACCGACTGCTAGCATTGGGCGGAATCGAGCTGATTTTCTTCGCTGCCGCCTTCCATGTCGCCGCGACGATGATTTAATCAAAAAGCACCCGCAGTTCCTTCTCCACGGCAGCAGATGCCTCGGCGATGGTGATTTCTCGGTTCGCTTCGTTTTCCAAGCAGCTCATGGAAACACCATCGATTCCACAAGGAGTGATCGCAAAAAACGGCGGCAGACTTTCGCGAGTGATATTGATGGCGAAGCCGTGCATGGAAATCCATTTGCGGACGCCGACACCGATCGACGCGAGCTTGCGATTTCCTACCCAAACTCCGGTGAGT
>JANORE010000137.1:0-6092 GCA_031415155.1 Akkermansiaceae bacterium
GGCTCGCGCCGGGCTGGTCCGAGCCATGCGTGCCCACCTCGGAACTCCCGCCGATGCGACCTTCTGGGCACACGACGTTTCCAAAGAATATCGAAAACTCCTTCTAACAGGCTCTATCGAGCGCAAGACAGAATCGATTGGTAAAGACGGGAAACTCCACGCCAAGACCACCCGCAAAGGCATCTCCAAAACCGAGGCCGCTGCCGAATCCGCAGACATTCCGTTAGGAAAAATGCTCCGCCACCGGATTCGTTATTTCACCGATGGAGCCGTCATCGGCAGCCGAAATTTCATCAACGAAGCCTTCGATCAAGCCCGCGAACGCTTCGGCCCGAAGCGCAAAACCGGAGCAAGAAAACTGAAAGGTGATGCAAGCCCAGCTGCAAATACACTCTGGAGTTTAAGGGATCTCAAAAAAGGTGTCGCTTAAGCCATTGGGGATACCAAGAAAAACGAGTAGCTTCGCTTGGCTCGTCATTTCCTTCGTTTAACTTCTGCCGCCAATTTATAAACGCAATCAACGGTGTCCAACTTTGGAGTGAAAATCGCCTCCAGCTTGCCCCCAGAGCTGCCTAGCCGCTTGCTGGCGGGCTTGCGTCATTCAGATAAAATTCACCGTGCTACTTTCACAAATCGCGCAATGCGCATCTAACCTTACAGGTGGCGATTTCGTTACATTCGAACCTTCGTTCCGGCGAGCAGCGATCATGCCGAACAGTTCTGGGAGTGGACAATCCCGTGGCTGTCGGTTGACTTTTTCTTCCCTGCCCTCCATACCCACAAATATGTCATCCGCGTTGCAACCAAAACCCCGCATGATCGGGCCTAAAGTCCGGATCTGTATCATTGCCTCGAAATACAACGAGCAGTTTACCGATGCGTTAGTGGAAAATGCCATTCAAGAGCTGGGAGAGTTAGCACCACAAGGCCGAGTGGACATCATTCGCGTGCCGGGAGCTTTCGAAATCCCAGTCATGGCAGCTGCTATCCTCGAACGAGATCCTCCGTCTTGCGTCATTGCACTCGGACTCATCATTCGCGGTTCCACGGAACATGCAGATCTTGTCGCCACTTCCGTCACCCATGCTTTGCAACAGCTCGCCATCGAATTCCGGCGTCCGATCATTCATGAAGTTTTACTGGTAGAAGATGAAAAGCAAGCATACGCACGCTGCATCGGAGCACAGCTTAACCGAGGCAGAGAGGCCGCGAGAGCTGCTGCATCCATGATAGATGTTTTTATGGAACTCGACCGATCCATGCCGCGAATCACCAGTATCAACAAGCGCCGTAATGCTTAGCCGCCGCCATATCCGCGAGGCTGTTGTTCAGTTTCTCTACTGTGCCGATTTAGAAGGCGGTGCAGATCCAGCTGAATTGCGTGGCCCGTTTTGGGACTTCGTCACTGAGTCAGATCGTCGTAGTTTACAGCTCGCGATGTTCCGCACCGTGCATCATTTAGCCCATGGTCGTGAAGGTCGATTGGCCGAATTTGTCGAGCGTCAGGAAATCGCGAACGCGCTTCTCTCGGCATGGCCTCAGGCGGAAAGTCTAAAAACCGATCTCAAACGTATTGCCGAGCTCGAATCCGGTTGGAGCACCGCTTTCGCGAAACTGGAACGCCTGCCCAAAGACGACGATGACGCTTCGGTAGCCGAAAGTTTCAGTGGAGCTCTGAGCCAGCTTTTTAAGGTGGACCGTGATCTTGCCGCCGTACGCCGCCGCTTTCTCGAAGGTCTTGAAGATTTCCCCGCGCTGCGAGGTCAGCTTGAGGCGGTCGTCGCCACGATTCGGCGCCTTCAACGGATTTCTGATCGACTACGCATGATCGAGGAACCTGAAAAATTTCCTGAACAAGCGGATCTGGCTCGTCTCCGAGACTCCAAGGAAAGCATCCAAGCCTTGCAGCAAAAATCTGACGAACTTGTCGATGCGATCTTGCTGAAAAAAGAACAAATCGATGAAACGCTCGCTGCCGTGGTGGATAACTTCGCACCAGAACGAATCGACCCAGTGGATCGGGCCATTTTACGCCTCGGCACTTACGAGATTCTCCATACCGAGACGCCGCCAAAAGTCGCCATCAACGAAGCCATTGAGCTAGCCAAGCGCTTCGGCACTACCGACTCACGACGATTCGTTAATGGCGTGTTAGATAAAATTTCGAAGCAAGCCGGGTGAGGAGGCTGATCAAAGCCTCGCTTCACCTCGTTTCTTACTTCTTCTTTTTCGCGTCCAAGGCTTCTTTCACTTTGATCTCGATGTCTGCAAACATGACGAGGTCTGCTTTGAGAAGTTCTTTGGCCGCATCACGACCTTGAGCCATTTGAGTGCCATTGTAGCTAAACCATGAACCGCGTTTTTGGACGATTTCTAACTCCAAGGCCAGGTCAAGCAAGGAGCCTGTCGAAGAAATGCCTTCGTTATACATGATGTCGAACTCAGCTTCCGTGAATGGTGCCGCCACTTTGTTTTTGACAATTTTAACCTTGGTTCGATTTCCAGTAACGGTTCCATCCGTCGATTTGATGGCTCCGATGCGGCGGATATCGACTCGCACGGAGGAGAAAAACTTGAGCGCGCGGCCACCTGGCGTGGTTTCTGGGTTGCCGAACATGACACCGATTTTTTCACGGATTTGGTTGGTGAAAATACAGACCGTCTGGGCCTTCGAGATGAGGGCGGTGAGTTTCCGCATGGCGGCACTCATCAGGCGGGCTTGTGCTCCCACGGTGGAATCTCCGATTTCACCATCCAGTTCTTGTTTGGTGACGAGAGCAGCAACCGAGTCGAGAACGATGACGGCAATGGCATTCGAGCGGACGAGTGCTTCGCAAATCTGAAGGGCTTCTTCTCCTGATGACGGTTGAGAGACGAGAAGATCGTCTAGGTTGACGCCAAGTTTTCGTGCGTATTGGGGATCGAGTGCATGCTCGACGTCGATGAATGCAGCAAGGCCGCCCCGTTTTTGAGCTTGGGCGATGACTGTGAGAGTGAGTGTGGTTTTTCCTGAAGACTCAGGGCCAAAAACCTCAACAATCCGGCCACACGGGAAGCCGCCAACGCCGAGCGCACGGTCGATCAGAAGATTTCCAGTCGGAATGACATCGACATCGACGCAGCGTTCATCGCCGAGACGCATGATGGCAGATTCGCCGAACTCTTTCTGAATATGGGAAATGGCAAGGTCGAGATTGCGCTTGCGGGCTTCGTTGAGTTTTTCTGAGGCGGATTCTTCGGAGGTTTGTTTGGCGGCCATGGTTGTGTTATAAGTTGCCGAATTTCTGAAGGGGACGTGACCACTTGGCAATCAAAAAGATGTTCGTTCGAACAAAAAAGTGACTTCAGGGAACTTCCACGATAAAATCAAGACAGCACGTAGAGAACAAAATACATTCCATTTTCGCCGTGGGATAAGCCCGCTGAATGACTTGTTGGTAAGCGAGCATCTGACCCGAGTATTTTGCCGCTAACTGGCTCATGTTGATTCCGGTGTCAGTTTTGAAATCGATCACTTCGACGCGGGTTACCACGCCTGAAGTATCACGATGAAGATGCAGCCGATCCACCACGCCGCTGAGCCACTTTCCATCAATGATTGAATCGACAGGTTGCTCGCGAAAAAGCTCTACGGGACGACCGTTGCGTTTGAACAAATCGGCCAGCTTTTCGATTTTCAGTGATTCTCCGACCATTCGCCCGGCGTCACTGGCTGGCAACTTCGGGCTTTCTTCATCAATCCAGCCGATTTTCTCAAAAACCGCGTGTACTTCACTGCCGAATTTCTTGCCAGTTAGAGATTCCGTCGAAGGAATGATGATTTCACTTTTCGAGTGACTCGGAGTGGTCCGGTCGCGGCGCGGTATCGCGGCACCCAGTGGGAATTTCTCTGCCGATTCTTCTTCGATACTTGAAAAAGGAATGTGATCGACCCAATCAGGTGATCCAGATTGATAGACGATGCCTTTTTCACCTTCTGCGGAGATCGACCTCATCAGCCAATGTGCCAATGATGACTTATCTTCATCTTGGGATTTGGCAGGTGGGGGCAGCAGAATATAGAGTCCGCGCTTGGCTCTTGTGAGAGCGACATACAGCATGCAGAACGCTTCATAGCATTGGCTTGTCGCCCATTTCATCTCAGCGTCACGCATTTCTGGAATCAGGCTTCGCGCCCACTTGGGTGGAGTCTGTGATAGCCAGCCATCCCCTTCTGCGACTTCAAAATATTGAGAATTTGGAACGGTATCGTTCGAAATTTCAGGCAAGAGCACCACGTCAAAGCCGAGACCTTTCGACTTATGAATCGTCATCACTTGCACCGCTGCAGTACCAGGACTTTGGGAAACTTCTAACCGTTCAATCCAATCTGCAGCTTCTTTCGGCGTGGCTCCGCCTCTGGCATCGAGGCTTGCGAGTGCGGTCATCAGATCACCAGCGCGCCGCAGCCCGAAGTCTGACTGGATGACCGCGCAATCTTCCACCACTTGCCCGATCATCCCGGCAAAGCCAATCTCTGAAATAACACCCAGCAGACCTTCCCAGACTTGTTGCCAATGCTCGCCGAATCGTTGCTGCAAGACGGCTGCCAGCGGCGACATTTCCACCACTTCTTTGGCAAATTGATCCGCTGGATTTGCCAACCATTTCAGTAAATGTGAAAGCGCGACACCCACCGGATTATCTTCGGCGGGTTCACGACGACCTTCCTCGATCACGACGAATCCTTTATTCCGTAAGTGATCTGCGATTTCAGTCACTTGTTTATTGCTCCGCACCAACACTCCGCAAACCATCGCCCGCTCTTTCACGCCGAGCTCGTCTAACAAGTCGCTCAGCCTTTCTAGGCGATCTTCCCTCTCTCCTTCGACCACTTCGACACGCGCTTCACCTCGTTGATTTGGAAGAGTCAAAGATTCCGCTGAAACATGATCTTGCCAATCCCATTGGGTAGCGGCTTCGCCGAAAAGTTCGCGCATGGTGGTGATATCACCGCAGACACGATTGACTAGCTCTAACACCTCAGGACACGAGCGCCATGAGCAGGCCATTTTTTCTGGCTCGAGTTGCCAGCGTGCGATCACTTCATCGAACAATTTCACCTCGCCACCGCGCCAGCCATAGATCGCCTGCTTCTTATCGCCGACGATGAAGACGGTGCCTTCGCCATCACTGGCGGCTTCATCAATCAATGGTTCTAGGCCAGCCCAATCTGAGCGACTCGTATCTTGGAATTCATCGAGCAGCCAATGTTCATGTCGAGCACCTAGCCGGAAGTCGATCACCTCGCGGCGGAGCCTCGCCTTTTCACTGATCATCCACTCTGCCATCAAGATTTTCACGTCGTTGAAGCCGAGTAGGCCACGCCGGCGAAGCTGCTTTTCACAGCGTGCATCATGGATGGCGACCACTTCGCGTACCGCCCGCGTTCTCAGAAGCGCCGCCGCCATTTCACAGCGTGCGACGAGATTGACCATTTCACGAAGTGTGTCGCCCGCCAGCCCACCGATGGTGAATTCTTTATAAAACTTCAAGTGCAGCGGACCTTCAGTCGTGGCGACTGCTGCCACCATGCTATCGAACAAACTTTTCACTTTGCCGAGGCTGCCACTACTGATGGTGTGAGCCGTGAATGATGCCATTGCTTTTTCCAGAGCCGCGCGTTGCCGCTTGTCGGTATAGTGAATGCCATCCAGCTCCTGTAAAAATTTCGCGGCGAGTGCTTGTTTATTGCGTTCCCAGTCTTCCAATTTCACTCCTGCTAGATTTCCCGGTCCCCACTCGAGGAGACGAGTTGCGCGATAAAGTTGCTGCCAAGTTTCCACGAAGTTTCTTAGGCTTCCCTCCACACCTTGATCTTCTTTCCCAATCGTCGCTCGGCGGAAGGAATTAAGGAAATCATCGTCGCTGAGGTCTTCCAAAGTTTCACTCAGAAGTTCCGCTAAAATCTCATCTGCCATCGCAGCGGCACGCGGCCCTTCCAATAAGTCAAATTTTCCTCCTGTGAGTCCAAGCTCGTATTGGAAACCACGCACGACGCTGGAGAAAAAACTATCGATCGTGCCCAGCGTGAGTCTGGGTAAAGCTCGCAC